>CAYTBD010000087.1:982-8379 GCA_964435755.1 uncultured Rhodobacterales bacterium | reverse complement strand
ATTCCGGCGTGCCGAAGGCCGGCGCGCCGGATTTCATGTCGACGTTCGAGGTGAAGGTGCCGATCGCGCAGGCGCATCCCGGCGCGACGTGCTGGAAGAGCGCGATCGCGCAGAGCGCCTCGGCGATCGACTGCGCCACCGCCCCCGCCATCGTCACCGGCGCCATGGCGCCCGCCAGCGTGAAGGGCGTGACGATCACCGCCTGCCCCTTCCGGATCAGCCGCAGGCAGCCGTCGATCATCGGCTGGTCGTGTTTCAGCGGCGAGGTCGAGTTGATGTTGGTGTACATGTGCGGCCGGGACGCGAATGCCTCTTCCGTGAGCCCGCCCGCGATCCGCACCATCTCCATCACGTCCTCGACCCGCTCCGCGCCCAGCGAATAGGCGTGCATCACCTTGTCGGTGAGCGTCAGCTTGTCGAAGACCACGTCGAGGTGGCGCACCGCCGGGTGCAGGTCCACGGGCTCCACCGGATAGCCGCCCGCGAAATGGATGCAGTTGAAGAACTGGGTGAGTTTGAGAAGGTTGCGGCAGTGCTCCCGCGTGCCCGGGACCTTTCCGGTCTCGAGGTCCCAGTAGTTCGGCGGCGACGAGACGTTCCCGAACAGGATGTGCCTGCCGCCGACCGGCAGCGTCTTGTCGGGATTGCGCGGCGTGATCGTGAACTCCGCCGGCGCCCGCCCGACCATCTCCATCACCCAGTCGCGGCCCATCCTCACGTTGGTGCCGTTCACCGTGCAGCCCGCCTCGCGCAGGAGACCCAGCGCCTCCTCGTTCAGGAACTCGATTCCGATGTCCTCGAGAATGCGCATCGCGCCGTCGTGGATCGCGGCGATCCCCTCCTCCCCGAGCGGCTCGGTCGGCCTGTCGGGGTTCACGGGGATGCGCCAGGCGCTCTGCTCGATGACCTGCGTGCCCGCGCGCCGCGCGTGCGCCGCGCGCCCGCCCTGCCGCTTCCGCCGCTCCGCAACCTGTGCCATGTCCTGCGTCTCCTGCCGGTTCGCGCCCAGCATGACCAGCGAAAGCGGCGCTCGCGGCCCGGAATGCGACGGTCCGTGTCGGTTTTCGGACCCGGTCGCGCTCAGTGCGCGTCCAGCCAGTCCGGCAGGTGCCCGATATGCGGAAGGACGGCCTCGGCGCCCGGCGCAAGCTCCTCCGCGCTCGCAAGGCCGGTCAGGACGGCGACGGCGCGCATGCCCGCGGCGCGGGCCGAGATGAGATCGTGGCCGCTGTCGCCCACCATCACCACGTCGCCGGGACCGAGCCCCGTCGCCTCGCAGAAGCCCAGAAGCTGGCCCGGCGCCGGCTTGGCGCCGTAGCCGCTGTCGTAGCCTGCCACGAAGTCGAATGCGTCGCCGATGCCGGCCCTGTCGAGATGCACCCGCGCCGCGGCGACGCCGTCGTTCGTCGCGATCCCGAGCTTCAGGCCGCGCGCGGCGAGTGCGTCGAAGTAGGGCCTGAGCGGCACCGCCTCGACCTGCGGCGCCGATTCCGCGAAGCGCAGCATCGTCTCGATGACCCGCTCCCTGTCCGTGCCGCGCGGCATGACGGCCAGAATCGCGTCCGCGGTCTCGGCGAGGGTGTGGGCGACGACGATGCTGCCCGGTCTGAGCGCCCGGGCGCCGAGGTCGTAGCCGGCGGCTTCGGCGAGACGCGCCTCGAGCATGGCGTCGCCTTTCGCCAGCGTCTCCAGAAGCCGTCCCGTCACCTCGGACCAGGTCGCCTGGAAATCGAAGAGCGTTCCGTCCTTGTCGAACAGAAGGCCGAGGACCGGCGTCATCGCAGAGGCATGCCTCCGGTCAGTCGAAATCGCGGGACGCCAGCGCGCGCCGGATCTCTCGCCGCACGAGCTTGCGGATGTTGCGGGTGACCTTCTGGCCAAGCTCGCCCTGAAGCTCCTGGCGGACGATCTCGGCCACCATGTCGCGCAGCAGGTCCTCGTCGGGAAGCGCCACGTCCTCGGCGAGATCGACGCCCTCGGCCTCCGCCTCCTCGGCGGGCTCCTCGTCCGGCAGGGCGCGCAGCACCACGGGCTCGGCGACCGCTTCCCGCCCGCCCAGAAGCAGCGGGCGATGCTGGAACACGAAGCGGTCGGGCGTCTCCTGAGCGGCGTCCTCGCTGCCGTCCGGCTCCCACTCGTCCGGGCGGGCGCCGACGGCGGCTTCGAGCTCGGCGATCCGGTCCTCGAGCGACCACGCGGCCTCCGCGCCGGCGGATCCGGGATCAACCGCGGCGGGCGCGGGCTCCCCGGCGTCTTCGATGCGGAGCGACGGCGTCAGAAGAAGCTTGCCCCTCGGCGCCCGCTCTTCCCGCGCCTCCCGCGCCTCGTGATGCGGCGTTGCGGAAACGAGTCGCCTGATGGATTCGAGAACTGCCTCGTCTTCACCGCGAATCGCGCTGTTGCTCATGCTTGCCACTCCGTGCCTCGCCCCCGCACAAGACCTTATCCAGAATCGGGGCCCACATACAACATTCAGCTGGCCCCTAGCGCCCGATCGCCTCCAGAAGACGGTCCAGTCGCTCGCCCTGCGGGCTGACGTTCCCGAGAGGGGCGTTGCGCACCGCGTTGTAGTAGGCGGCGGGGTCGTAGGTCGGGATGCCGAGGTCGAGGTGATCGACCGTCAGGAGACCCATCCGCGACAGAAGCTGATAGGTCGCGACGTAGCGGTTGATCTGCGCGTCGATCCGGTCGGTCTCGGCCTGCAGGAGATCCTGCTCGAGATCGAGCACGTCGAGCGTCGTCCGCGCGCCGACCTCGAACTCCTCCTGCGCGCCCCGAAGCGCCAGCCGCGCCGCCCGCACCTGTTCGTCAGTCGCCGCGAAAACGGCATTCGCGACCGTGAGATCGGCCCACGAGTTCGCGGCATTCTGCACGACGTTCTCGGTGGTGATGAGAAGCGCGGCACGGGATGCGTCCCGACGCGCCCGCGCCTGCCGGAGGGCCGACGAAATCGCGCCGCCCTGATAGATCGGGCCGGCGAACGACAGGCCGAGGCTCTGTCTGTCGTTCCCGTCGTCGTCGACCCTGATCTGCGCCGATCCGGTGAGGCGCGGCAGGCGCCCCGCCTCGGCGATCGACACGATGATATCCGCCGAGGCCACCTCGTACTGCGCGCGCAGGATCGCCGGATGCCGCTGGAGCGCCACCGCGGTCGCCGCGTCGAGCGAGGACGCCGTCTCAGGCAGGCGCGGCGGCAGGTCGAGCGATCCCGGCTGCTCTCCGATCGCGACGATGTATTCCTGCCGTGCCTGCGTCAGCGCGCCCTGCGCCGCGGCAAGACCCGACCGCGCCGCAGCGAGCCGCGCCTGGGCGATGGACACGTCGGTCCGGGTCACCTCGCCGACCTCGAAACGGTCCCGCGCCGCACGAAGCTGCTCCCGGATCAACTGCACGTTGTTCTCGCGCAGATTGACGAGGGCGATCTGGCGGCGGACCTCCATGTAGGCCGCGACCCCGCGCAGCAGAACGCTCTGCTCCACGTCGACCAGTTCCGCCCGCGTCGCGAGCACGGTCTCCTTCGCGGCCTCCACGGACAGCCGCGAGCGCCCGAAGTCCCAAAGAAGCATCTCGGCCGACAGCGCGAGCGACCCCGACGTGTTGTCCTCGCCCGGCAGGACGGGATCGGTCCAGTTCGCCTGCGCGATATAGTCGAGCACCGGCCGCAGCGCCGCCACGGCATCCGCGACATCCTCGTCCGCGGCCCGGAGAAGCGCACGGTTCTGTTCCAGAAGACCGCTCGTCTCGTAGGCCGAGATCAGCGCGTCGGTCAGCGTCTGCGCCGCGGCGGCGACGGGCGCCGCGGCGACGGCGAGCGCCAGAGCCGTCCGCGCCGCGCGGCGGCGGAGGACGCCCGCGAGGCTCCGGCCGCGGCTCAAAACACGAACTCCGCGGCACGGTCGAACCCGGGAAGCACCGGCGCCGACGCATGGAACGCGTCCCGCCAGCTTACCGCGCCGTCGACGAAATATCCGATCCGGCACACCCCGAGCGTGCCCTCGGCGAACACGCACGCGATGCGCCCGCCGTCCTTGAGCTGATCGAGCACCGGCTGCGGAACCCGCTCCACCGCTCCCTCGATCGCGATGACATCGTAGGGGCCGTGCTTCGGGGCGCCCTCGGCGAGCGGCCCGGTCACCACCGCGACGTTGTCGGCGCCGACCTCCGAAAGCGCCGCCTCGGCCTCCGCCGCCATCGCCTCGTCCTCCTCCAGCGCGATCACCGCCTCGGCGAGACGCGCCATCACGGCCGCGGAATATCCAAGCCCGGTCGCGATATCGAGAACGAGTTCGTTCTCCTGGATGTCGAGCGCGTCGAGCATCTTGGCCAGCGTGCGCGGCTCGAGGATCACCCGGTCGGGGCCGATCGGGAGATTCTCGCCGATGTAGGCCGCCTCGCGCCGGCCCACCGGAACGAAGAGTTCCCGCGGCACGGTCAGCATCGCGTCGATGATCGGATACTTGGTGACGTCCGATGGACGGACCTGCGTGTCGACCATCGTCGTCCGGCGCGCTGGGTAGTCAGTCATTCGGCTAAACTCAATTGTTCAGAACTCGAGGAACATTTGCCACAGAACACCCCGCCCGGCAACAGCCGCAGTGCCGCGGCGAGCGCCTCCGCGGACCCGCGCGTCGGACCGCCGCCGGCGTCCTCCCTGGCGTCATTGCCGCATCGAGCCCTCCGGAAATTCGTCGATGCGGATGGAACCGACAAGGCTTCGGAACAATTCCGAACGGAATGTACGCGGATTGCCTTTCCACCGGTTCGTTTCGACGGACGCGGTTGAAATTACGTGCCGAGACCGCACGTCGACGGATCGAAAATCGGCATCGCCCAGCGTCCATGCGAAGGCCCTGTCCCGGCGGCCGCGCGATCCGATCGCCGAATTGACGGCGCTCGAAATCCCAATTGACAAGCAAACGCGAGGGATGCACTACGCTGGAACGGCGAATTCATAACAGGACTCCGAAATGGCTACAGGTATTAATCTCGAAAAGATGTCGCTCGACGATCTGAAGAAGCTCCGTGGCGACGTCGAAAAGGCAATTAAATCATTCGAAGCCCGGCAGCGGAAAGAAGCGCGAAAGGCTCTGGAGAAGGTCGCGAAGGATTACGGCGTTTCGCTCGACGAGGTCGTCGGCGGCGGAAAGTCGTCGAAGCGCACCTCCAAGGCGGCCCCGCAGTTCCGCAATCCCGACAATCCCGACGAGACCTGGTCCGGCCGCGGACGTCAGCCGGCGTGGTACAAGCAGGCCATCGCCGCGGGCAAGTCGCGGGACGACCTGAAAATCTGAAGGCTCATCCGCGAAAGCCGCGGGCGACGACGTATTTTTCGGAACTGTCCGAACGGCTCGCCGGCGGCTTCACATTCGCGACGGTCTCGAACTTCTGTTTCAATGTCGCCTGAAGCGCGCCTTCGGCGCCGCCGGCCAGCACTTTCGCGACGAATGTTCCGCCGTCCTCGAGAACGTCGAACGCGAATTCGGCGGCGGCGTCGCACAGCGCGATAATGCGCAAATGATCGGTCTGCTTGTGACCGGACGACGCGGCCGCCATATCCGACATCACCACGTCCGCCTTTCCGCCGAGCCAGTCCTTCACGGTTTCGTCAGCGCCCTCCGAAAGGAAATCCAGCTGGTGAATTTCCGCGCCCGCGACCGGCTCGACCTCCTGAATGTCGATGCCGAGCACGCGGCCCACGCGTTTGCCTTCTTTTTCTCCAAGCGCATTCACGCGGTCGACGGCGACCTGGCACCATCCGCCCGGCGCGCAGCCGAGATCCACGACCCGCGCGCCGGGAACCAGAAACCGGTATTTGTCGTCAAGCTCGACGATCTTGAACGCCGCGCGCCCGCGAAACCCCTCGGCCTTCGCCTGCCGGACGTAGGGATCGTTGAGCTGCCGTTCGAGCCAGCGGGTCGAGGACAGCTTGCGCCCGCGCGCTGTCTTGACCTTGACCTTCAGGTCGCGCTGTCCGCGCCCGCTTGTGGGTTTCATGACCGGATCCCTGCCTTCATCTTTCCACAAATACGCATGGCGAAGCCGCGCCGCAACGAGGGCTGTCGAAGACGGCCCGAGGCGCGGCGGCCCGGGTCGGCCGCGAAGCGGGCGAACCGACCTATTCCTCCAGCACCCCGTCGCGCGACATCTGCGCGTAGAGCAGCCCCTCGCGCAGCCCCCGGTCGGCCACGCTGAGCCGGTCCGTGGGCCAGGCCCTGAGCAGCGCCTGCAGGATCGCTGAGCCCGACATGATGAGCGTCTGCCGGTCGCGTCCGATGCGCGGGTCGCGGCGGCGGCCCTCCGGTCCGAGCGCGAGGTATTGCGAGATCACCGCGTCGATCTGGTCGGAGGTCATCCGCAAACCGTCGACCTTGTTGCGGTCGTAGCGGCGCAGGCCCAGATGGCTTGCCGCGACCGTCGTGACCGTGCCGGAGGTGCCGATGATCTGGAACCCCTCCCGCGCCTGGTCTGCGGCGTCGTCATAGGGCGAGAAACTGGCAAGTTGTTCCTCGAAATACCAGCTCATCAGCGCGAACCGCGCGCCATCGTCGGCCACATCGGCATACATGTCCTTGAGCGTCGCCACACCCAGCGGGATCGAGATCCAGTCCACAACCTTGGCGCGGGGAAAGGGTGTGTCCTGGTGATCGAAGCCCTGGTGGAGCCGCATGATCGCCTTCAGCCGGTCCTGACGCGGCACGCGGCCGAGGTCGATCCAGACCAGCTCCGTCGAGCCGCCGCCGATATCGACCACCAGAAGCTGCTCGGTCTTCGTCGAGACCAGCGGCGCGCAGGAGACGACGGCGAGTCGCGCCTCCTCCTCGGGTTGGATGATCTCGAGCTCGAGCCCGGTGTCGCGCTTGACCAGCGAAATGAACTCGGCGGCATTCGTGGCGCGGCGGCAGGCCTCCGTCGCCACGAGCCGCATCCGCTCCACGCGGTGTTTCTGCAGTTTCTTCTGGCAGATCTTCAGCGCGCCGATGGCGCGGGCCATGGAGGCGCGACCAAGCCGGCCAGAGGCCTCGAGCCCCTGCCCCAGCTGCACCGATTTCGAGAACGAATCGACCACGTGCAGCTGGTTGCCCTTGGGCTGCGCGATCAGCATGCGGCAGGAATTGGTTCCAAGGTCGAGCGCCGCATAGAGATCCGCCGGGTCGGGGCGTTCCACGACCACGGGCCTGCGGTCTGCAGGAGGTGGGGTGCTGGGCGTGACCGGTGTGACAGGACGGGGGTAAGAGCCCGCTCCACCGGCACCATTGCTCGACATCTGGCGTGTCCTCGGATTACTCGCCTCCAACCTATGGGTTGCGCGCGCATCTCACAACCTTGCCGATGACCCGGACGGGCGGCGCCGGCTGAGGGGGCCTCAACTTCAACATGAGAATTATGGGTCGCTCCGG
>CAYTBD010000087.1:0-972 GCA_964435755.1 uncultured Rhodobacterales bacterium | reverse complement strand
TCCGGGTCTCGCGAGGGTCGCCGCCCGCGCTTATGTTTCCCTCGCCCGGGTCGCTCCCGTTTCGCGTCATGTCGAAAACAGGCCCGGGCGTGGAACAGGATGCCCCTATGGTGCGCCGGAAAGCCGTGCCGGGGCACGTGCGTGGAGGAGAAGTCATGCCGGTCGTGACGCATGTCTACTGGAGGGACATCCCCGCCCAGGTGATCGTGGGCAAGGGACGCCGCGGCGCCAAGGCGCCGCTGCCCGAGCGTTTCGAGCAGGCCATCGACCGTGTCGCCATGCGCATCGGCGCCCATGACGAGGACGCCTATCTCAGGGAATGGCGCAGGGTCGAGATCGGCGAGCAGGACGGCGAGCCTTCCGAGATCGCGGCGGCCGAGGCCGAGCGGCTCGACGTCACCTTCGACGCGGCGACGCTGAAGACACTGATCGATGCCGACGGGTTCGCACCCTCGGCACAGAGCATTTGAACCGGGCCTGACTTGGCCGCTTTCCGGGAGATCTTCATGGCCCTTTTGTCCTTCCGCAAACCGGGCACGGCCCGGGCCGAACCGCCGGCCGCCCATGGCGGCATCCCGGCACTGATCGAGGGCTACTCGATCGAGGTGATGCCGCGCACGGCCGCCAAGGTCGAGGATTTCCGCGCGCTTCTGCCCGCGGGCACGCGCGTCTACATCGCCCATATCGACGGGACCGAGATCGGCGACATGGTGGCGACCGCGCGCCGCCTGCGCGACGAGGGTTTCGAGCCCATGCCGCATTTCCCGGCACGTTCGATCGAAGGCCCGGCGACGCTTGCCGACTGGGTCCGCCGCTACCAGGTCGAAGCGGGCGTCACGCAGGGCCTTCTGCTGGGCGGCGGCATCGCCACGCCGCGCGGCGAATACCATTCCTCGATGCAGCTTCTGGAAAGCGGCTTCTTCGACGATGCGGGGTTCACCCACCTGCATGTCGCGGGCCATCCCGAGGGAA
>CAYTBD010000086.1:0-8473 GCA_964435755.1 uncultured Rhodobacterales bacterium | reverse complement strand
CCAGGCCGGCACGCCGCGCCTTTCCGTTGCGGAGACGTTCGAGGACGGCACCTATACCCTGACCTTCAAACAGAAAACACCGGCCACGCCCGGACAGTCCGAGAAGAAGCCGCAGGTGATCCCGATCGCCGTCGGCCTCCTCAACCCGAATGGCGATGAAGTCGTCCCGACGACGGTCCTGGAGATGACCGAGGCCGAGCAGAGCTTTGCCTTCGAAGGCCTCGCGGCAAAGCCCGTGCCCTCGCTTCTGCGCGGCTTCTCGGCGCCCGTCATCCTCGAGCGGGAGACACCGACCGAGGAGCGCGCCTTCCTTCTCGCCCACGACACCGACCCGTTCAACAAGTGGGAAGCCGGACGGCAACTGGCCAAGGACGTCCTCTCCCGGATGGTGACCGAAAGCGCGAGCCCCGGTCCCGCCTATCTCGACGCGCTGCGCCGTGTCGCGCGGGACGACGCGCTCGACCCTGCGTTTCGCGCGCTGGCGCTGCGGCTTCCGTCCGAGGACGATATGGCGCAGACGCTGTTCGACGCCGGCGTCGCGCCCGACCCGCTCGCGATCCACGCGGCACGGGAGAAGCTGTCGAAGGCCGTGGCGGAGCACCTGCGCGACGAGTTGCCGGCCCTCTACGAAGAGATGGACATCCCCGGCCCCTACACGCCCGACGCCAGGGCCGCGGGATGCCGGGCACTGCGCCTGACCGCCCTCGCCTATCTTTCGCGCATCGACGACGGGGCCGCGGCGGCGAAACAGTTCCGCCATGCCGACAACATGACCGAGCAGCTGGGCGCGCTGTCGACGCTTCTCCACATCGGCCAGGGCGCTCCGGAGGTCGCGAGCTTCTATCGGCAGTGGCGCCACGACCGGCTCGTCATCGACAAGTGGTTCTCCCTGCAGGTGGCGAACGCCGCGCCGCTCGCCACCGCCGCCACCGCGAAGCACCTCGTCGAGCACCCGGATTTCGACTGGAAGAACCCGAACCGCTTCCGGTCCGTGTTCGGGGCGCTTTCGATGAACGCCGCTGGCTTCCACGATCCGTCGGGGGCGTCCTACAGGCTGTTGGCGGACTGGTTGATGAAGCTCGATCCGGTGAACCCGCAGACCGCCGCGCGCATGTGCACCGCCTTCGAGACATGGCACCGCTACGACGCCGACCGGCAGGCCCTGATCAGGGGCGAACTGGAGCGGATCGCGGCGGCGCCCGGCCTCAGCCGCGATACGGCAGAGATGGTCGGTCGCATCCTGAATGGCTGATTTCATCCACGAGCGGAGCGCGCGGGGCCCGCGGTCGCTCGCCCTCATCGGGATCGCCGTTCTGGTTCTTCTGGGGATGATCTTCGTCGTCGGCGCCGCTCTCTGGGTCATCGCGGTCTTCGCGCTGCTCACCATCCCGGCGATCTACGATGCGCTGCGCGGCGCGCGGGCGCGTCTGGTGCTGAACGATCTCACGCTCGGCTGGGAAAGCGGCCGGCGCGACCAGATGATCCCGCTGGGACGCATCGAGGAGGTCACGCTGTCCACCAGCCTCGACTTCTCCCAACGTGCCACGGTGCAACTGACCACGGGCGAAAAGCTCCGTATCCCGCCGGAATGCCTGCCGGGTGGCCGGCTGCTCGACGCCGAACTGGAGGCGCGCGGCGTCCCTCACCGGCGGAGCCTCTTCTCCTTCTGAAAAGCGTCTTCGAAGCGGTCGCGGGCGTCGGACACCGGCCGGACGCGTCCGGCGGGACCGCGGGGCGTCGATTTGGGTCGCATTTTAGCGATGCAGGAACGCCGATTAAGCGAAGCGCAACGGATCGCGGCTAGCGTCTCCGACAGCCCTCACGGGCCAGACCCACGTCCCTCACAAGGAGACACCGATGCGTTCAATCATCACCACCGCCGTCGCGGCGGCATTCGTCACGGGAACCGCTGGCGCGAACGAGTTCGAACCGGCGATCGAGGCCTATTTCGAGGCCGAGTTGTCGACGCTCGCCAGCGCCCCCGTCGTCGTCTCCGCGATCAGGGCCCAGAACGGCACCACGGCGTCCTACGCGCAGGCGCAGATCGACGAACTCGACCGGACCTGGAGGGCGGAAGTCGGCATGGCAGGTTCGGACATGATCCGCTCCGTACTCGACAATCCGGCGGCCGGATACCTCAGCGCGAAACTCGAAGAAGCCGGCGGCGCCATCACGGAGATCTTCGTCATGGACGCCCGCGGCCTCAACGTCGCCGCAAGCAGCGTCACCTCGGATTACTGGCAGGGCGACGAGGAGAAGTTCACAGAGACCTTCCCGAAAGGCGCCGGAGCCCTTCATATCTCGGAAATCGAATTCGACGAGTCGAGCCAGACCTTCCAGAGCCAGGTGTCCTTCACCGTTTTCGATCCCGCCACGCGGGAGGCCCTCGGCGCCGTCACCGTGGGCCTCAACGCCGAAACGCTGAACTGACGCGGGCGCCGCTCCGCCGTCGAAACAGAAAGCATGACATCATGAAATCCGGAGACTCCGGACGGCCGAGCCGTGCCGTCAAGCTGTCGATCTTCGCCCGCTGTGCACTTCTGATCGCGGCGACCTCGGTCATCCTTGTCGCGATCATGTCGGTGCAGTCGTCGAACCTCGTCACGAAGGTCGCGATCAGCGGCGTTGTCGACCAGGCCCATGTCGTGAACCGCTTCCTGTCCGCGCAATCGGCCGGCGGCATCCGGTTCGGCAGGGCGGAGGCGGTAACTGACGTGCTGAGGTCCGCGCGAGACCTGTCCGACGGGCTGATGACAGGAGCTCTCGCCGTCGACCGCGACGCGGCCGCCCTGGCCTCGGTCACGGTCGGCGCGGATGACGCGGACCGGTTCGCGGCGATCGCCCGCGACGCCATGGAGGCCGGCGAGACGGTGGCGAGCGACGACGGTTTGCTGCGCGCCGATCCGATCGTGTTCGGAGCCGAGCGGGACATCATCGGCGCCGTCACGACGCAGTGGAGCGCGGAGACCATCCTCGCCGAGACCCGCGCCCGGAAGCGCGCGATCCTGATGGCCGCCGGCGTGACCCTCGCCGTCGCCCTCGCGGCCAGTGTCCTGCTTCTCCGCCACACGGTGTCGACCCCGATCCGCCGCGTCGGCGCCGCGATGAAGCAAGTCGTGAGCGGCGACTACGACCTCACGATTCCCGACACCGGCCGGAACGACGAGATCGGCCTGATCGCGCGCGATCTCGAGTATTTCCGCGGCATGATGGCCGATGCGTCGGCCGCCACCCGGTCCGCCGTCTTCCAGAGCGCCGCGTTCCGCGCGTCCTCGGCCGCGATGATTCTCGCGGACAAGGATTTCAACGTCGCGCTCACGAACGCGGCTTTCGACAAGATGGCCCGGGAAAACCAGGCGGAGTTCCGCGTGATGGATCCCGACTTCTCCGCCGACGAGCTTGTCGGCAGGAACATCGACGTGTTCCACGGCAATCCGGGCCGCAACAGGAGCATGGTGACCGCCCCGCACAGCCTTCCGATGGTCACGGACATCCGGGTCGGCACCCGGATCATGGCGATCGGCATCAACGGAATTCATGGCGAGGCGGACGAGGTGATCGGCTACGTCGTGGAATGGGCGGACGTCACGGACATCCGGCGGGACGCGGCTGTCCTGAAGGGCCTCGAGGCCAAGCAGGTCCGTATCCAGTTCGACGATTCCTGGGCTCTCGCCGGCGGAAACGCGCAGTTCGACGCACTGGCCAACGGACATGCGATCGTCGGGAAACCCGCCCAGACGTTCGTCTTCCCGGACGGCACGTCGTTCGACGATGTTGCCGCGCAGCTGACCCGCGGCGAGGCGGTCATCGGCCGGTTCCGGCTCGACCTGGGACCGGGCCGCGAGGCGCTCATCGACGGCAGCTTCTGCCCGATAATGGACGCCAAGGGCCGCTCGGCGGGCACGCTGCTGCTCGGTCTCGACATCACGGAACAGGACCGAGTGCTCGCCGACGCCGAACGCACCCGGCACGAGATGCAGGCCGCGCAGGAAGGCGTGGTCGACGCGCTCCGCACCGGCCTCGCCCGGCTCCGGGAAGGCGATCTCACCTTCGGCCTGACCGAGCCTCTCAGCCCGGAGTACGAACAGCTTCGCGAGGATTTCAACGCAGCGTCGCGCGGACTGCATGACACCATCGTCGAGGTGAGCGAGATGGCCACCGCCATGCGCGGCGAGGTCCAGGAGATCGTCGCCGCCGCCGACGATCTCTCGCGCCGCACCGAACAGCAGGCGGCGACGCTGGAAGAAACCGCCGCCGCCGTCGCGGAGATCACCGCCGCGGTGGGGTCCGCCTCCGAAGGCGCCCGCCGCGCGACCGAGGTCGTCACGGACGCCCGGGGAAACGCGGAGAGTTCCGGCGCGATCGTCGGCGACGCGGTGTCGGCGATGGACGCGATCTCGTCGTCGTCGGACCAGATCTCGAAGATCATCGGCGTGATCGACGACATCGCCTTCCAGACAAATCTCCTCGCCCTCAACGCAGGCGTGGAGGCGGCGCGCGCCGGCGATGCCGGGCGCGGCTTCGCCGTCGTCGCGTCCGAGGTTCGGGCGCTCGCTCAGCGGTCTTCCGAGGCGGCGCGCGAGATCAGCGACCTCATCACGACCTCGGGCCAGCACGTCAAGAGCGGCGCGCACCTCGTCGGACAGGCCGGCGACGCTCTCCGGCAGATCGCCGCCTCGGTGACGGGAATATCCGACCACGTCACCGAGATCGTGAGTTCGTCACAGGAGCAGTCGGCGAGCCTCACGGAGGTCAATTCGGCCATGGGCCAGCTCGATCAGGTCACCCAGCAGAACGCCGCGATGTTCGAGGAGACGACGGCGGCGAGCCACGCGCTCGTCCGGCAGGCGGACCAGCTCACCGCGGGCATCGCCCGGTTCAGGGTCGCCCGGTCTGCCCCGCCCGTCCGCACCGGATCCGCCCTTCCCGCCGGCTCCGGCGACCGGAGACCCGCGGCACGGCAGGCCAAGCCGATCCCGCAGCCACGCACCGACGGCGCTCTCGCACTCGAAACCGGGGATGACGATTGGTCGGATTTCTGAGAGTCGCCCGGCCCCGGCGCGAGTCAGGTCGCGCCGTCCCGCCCTGTCGCCGTTCGGTACCAGCGCACGATGGCGGCGCGCTCCCCGGGATCGACGAAAGTGATGTTTCCCGGCGGCATCGCGTGGCTCACCCCCGCCTGGAGATAGATCTGCCGCGCCTCGCGCGCGACGTCCCGCTCGAGTTCGAGATAGATGCCTTTCGGCGCCCAGCGGAGACCGTCCCAGACCGGTTCCCGCGCGTGGCACATGGAGCATCGGCCGAGCACGATGTCGTGTACCTCCTCGAACCCCTCGGCTTCGGCGAAGGCGCGCTCGCGCTCAGAGATCGGCCGTGCGGCGGCGGCCTCGTAGTCGGGGATTGTCCCGGCGGTCGAGAGCCACATGATCGCGATGAAGATCACCGTCGTCGCCGCCCAGGTCCAGTGCGGTCGCCCCTGCCGGGCATGCATCGTGTTGAAGAAGTGCCGGATCGTGACGCCCATGAGGAACACGAGGCTCCCGATCGCCCAGTTCCACTCGGTCGCGAAGGCGAGCGGATAGTGGTTCGAGAGCATCAGGAACACGACGGGCAGGGTCAGGTAGTTGTTGTGCGTCGACCGCAGCTTGGCGATCTTGCCGTATTTCGGGTCGGGCGTGCGGCCCGCCTTCAGGTCGGACACCACGATCTTCTGGTTCGGAATGATGATGAAGAAGACGTTGGCCGACATGATGGTCGCCGTGAAGGCGCCGAGGTGGAGCAGCGCGGCCCGTCCCGTGAAGACCTGCGTGTAGCCCCAGGACATCGCGACGAGCAATCCGAAGAGAAGCAGCATCAGCACCGTCGGACTGTCGCCGAGCGGAGACTTGCAGAGCGCATCGTAGACGAGCCAGCCGATCGCGAGCGACCCCGCCGAAATCGCGATCGCCTGCCAGACGGAGAGGTCCGCCTTCCCGACATCGATCAGGAAGAGCTCCGCCCCCGCCCAGTAGACCACGGCGAGGAGCGCCGCGCCCGATAGCCACGTCGCGTAGCTCTCCCATTTGAACCAGGTCAGGTGGTCGGGCATCGCCTCGGGCGCGACCATGTACTTCTGAATGTGGTAGAAGCCGCCGCCATGAACCTGCCATTCCTCGCCGTCGGCCGGACCGGGAATGCTCCGGTTCAGCCCGAGGTCGAGCGCGATGAAGTAGAACGACGACCCGATCCAGGCGATGGCCGTGATCACGTGCAGCCAGCGGACGGCGAAACCGAGCCAGTCCCAGATGATCGCGAGCTCGAACATCAGCTGCCCCGGTATGTCGAATAGCCATGAGGGGAGAGAAGGAGCGGCACGTGATAATGCGCGTTCTCCGACATCCCGAAGCGGATCGGCACCTCGTCGAGGAAGAGCGGCTCGCGCGCCACCTGACCGGTCTCGCGCAGATAGTCGCCCGCGCGGAAGACGAGTTCGTAGACCCCCGTCGCGAAGCCGCCGGCCGGCAGGATCGGCGCATCGGTCCGCCCGTCGGCGTTGGTTACCGTCCGGGCGAGCATCCGACGCCCGTCGCCCTCGATCCGGTAGAGCGTGATCGGGATGCCCGCCGCTGGGCACCCCCGCGCGGTGTCGAGCACGTGCGTGGTGAGAAACCCGTCCGCCATCCTGTCCCCGTCTTGCCAGTCCGTTCCGCTCCGGTCTAAGTCGGAATGCCCGCATTAGGAAGCCCGAGATGACCGACGCCCCCCGCTATCCCCGCGACATGATCGGATACGGGGCACATCCGCCCGACGCAGCCTGGCCCGGCGGCGCGCGGACAGCCGTGCAGGTCGTCATCAACTACGAGGAAGGCGGCGAGAACAACGTCCTCCACGGCGACCCGGCTTCAGAAGCCTTCCTGTCCGAGATCGTGGGCGCACAGCCCTGGCCCGGCCAGCGCCACTGGAACATGGAGTCGATCTACGAATACGGCGCGCGGGCCGGGTTCTGGCGGCTGCATCGGCTGTTCACGGGCCTGCAGATCCCGGTCACGGTCTATGGCGTGGCCACCGCGCTCGCCCGAAGCCCCGAGCAGGTCGCGGCGATGCGGGACGCGGGCTGGGAAATCGCGAGCCACGGGCTGAAGTGGATCGACTACAAGGACATGCCCGAGGAGGAGGAACGCCGCCACCTCGCCGGGGCGATCCGCCTCCATGCCGAGGTGACGGGCGCGCGCCCGCGCGGCTGGTATCTGGGCCGCTGCTCGATGAACACGGTCCGCCTCGTGGCCGAGGAAGGCGGGTTCGACTACATCTCAGACAGCTACGCCGACGACCTTCCCTACTGGATCCGCGAGGGCGGGCGCGACCAGCTGATCGTGCCCTACACGCTCGATGCCAACGACATGCGGTTCGCGACGCCGCAGGGATTCAATTCGGGCGACCAGTTCGAGACCTACCTGAAGGACAGCTTCGATGCGCTCCATGCCGAGGGCGGGCGGATGATGTCGGTGGGCCTGCACTGCCGGCTCGCGGGCCGGCCGGGGCGGATCATGGCGGTGAAGCGCTTTCTCGAGCATGCAGCAGGGCACGACGGCGTCTGGTTTCCGCGCCGGATCGACATCGCGCGGCACTGGGCGACCCACCATCCGCCCCAGGAGCGGGCGCGTCCGTCCCGGATGTCGAAACACGCCTTCCTCGCGGCATACGGCGGGATCTTCGAGCACTCTCCATGGATCGCCGAAGGCGCCTGGCACCTCGAGCTCGGACCGGCCCACGATACCGCCGAGGGCCTTCACTCCGCGCTCGCCCGGGTGTTCCGGTCGGCCCCTGAGGAGAAGCGCCTCGGCGTGCTCACGGCCCATCCCGACCTCGCGGGCAAGCTCGCCGCGGCGAAGCAGCTGACGGCGGGCTCCACGGCGGAGCAGGCCGCGGCCGGCCTCGACGCGCTGACCGATGACGAACGCGCCGAGTTCACGCGGCTCAACGCGGCCTATACCGCGAAATTCGGCTTTCCCTTCATCCTCGCCGCCCGCGACCACGACAAGCCGTCGATCCTCGCGGCGTTCCGGCGGCGGCTCGGGAACGGCCGCGCGGCCGAATTCGCCGAGGCGTGCAGTCAGGTGGAGCGGATCGCCTGGCACCGCCTGAAGGCGCTCCTGCCGTGAAGACGATCCGGACCGAGCCGCTGACGGCGGAAGCCTTGCGCCCCTTCGGCGACGTGCTCGAGGCCTCCGGCGCACCCGACCGGCTGATCAACCAGGGGCTCTGCGGCCGCTTCCACGATCGCGCCCGGCTCGAGTTCGGCGAGGGACGCGCCGG
The DNA here is from genome assembly GCA_964435755.1 of uncultured Rhodobacterales bacterium. Classification (GTDB taxonomy): domain Bacteria; phylum Pseudomonadota; class Alphaproteobacteria; order Rhodobacterales; family Rhodobacteraceae; genus DAINOF01. The sequence continues at coordinate 178 of CAYTBD010000086.1, read as the reverse complement.
TATCTCGGTCTTCGACGCGCAGCCGCGCGCATTGCCCTACCGGTTCGCGATGGTCGAGCGTCACCCGCAGGGCTCCCAGGCGTTCCTGCCGATGACGGGACACCCTTTCCTCGTGATCGTGGCGCCCGACGAGGGCGGACGGCCCGGCGTGCCGCGCGCGTTCCTGACCTCGCCGGGA
>CAYTBD010000085.1:0-8480 GCA_964435755.1 uncultured Rhodobacterales bacterium | reverse complement strand
GGACTGCATCCTGACTGAGGACGACGCCGCGGCGTCGCGGTTCTTCGAGCGGCTCGACAGCGCGATCCTGATGCGCAACGCCTCGACCCAGTTCGCCGACGGCGGCGAGTTCGGCATGGGCGCGGAAATCGGCATCGCGACCGGCAAGATGCATGCGCGGGGGCCGGTGGGGGCCGAGCAGCTGACAAGCTTCAAGTATCTCGTGGAAGGCGACGGCGCCGTCAGAAAGTGACGGCGACCCGACCCTCGGCGCGTTCCGTGACGAGGGCGCGTCCGAGGGACTGGGCGGCGCGCGCGGCGAGTGGAAACTCCACGTCCGACGAGGTCACGCGGGACGTGGCGTCGGGGTCTGCGAGGATGTCCCAATGCGCCGTCTCGATCCGCATCCTGTCCGCCTGTCCGTCGATCCGCCAGCGATCGGACGTGCGGGTGACGGCGATTTGCCCGCCCCACGGCATCGCGCTTTCGAGGCAGAGGATCACGAGGAAGCCGAGCTTCGCGATGGGGCGCGGGACCGCGCCGTCGGACGGCCAGGTGATCAGGTGCTTGCCCGTCTGCGAAATGGCATCGAGGATCGTGGCGATCTCGGCGCCGCCGAGCGACTGTTCCTGACCGGCGGCCCCGAAGGCGACGCGGAAGTAGCGGATCCGGGCGTTGGCGCTCTCCACGCTCTGGGCGATGAGCGCGACCTCGGGTGCGCTGTCGTAGCCCGAGAGCGTCAGCAGCTCGACTCCGTTGCCGATCGCCCCAAGTGGGCTGATAAGGTCGTGACAGATGCGCGAGCCGATGAGCGCGTTGAGATCGGGCGCGGGGTCTTCGGTCTCGTGCCGGATGGAGAGTGACATGGAAAACCTGAACTCCCTACTGGAACCCGGGATGCTCGTGCGGCACCCGGAGCGGCCCGACTGGGGTCTTGGCCAGGTGCAGTCGAACATCGGCGGCAAGATCACCGTGAACTTCGAACACGAGGGCAAGCTCGTGATCGAGTCCGCGCATGTCGAGCTGATCCCGGTGTTCGACGGTTCCTGAATTGCCCCCAATCCTGAACGCTGGCAAGGTAACACAACCCAGACGTGTGTCAACGGCACCGACGTCATGTTGCAATGGGCGCGGCGCTTGCCTAGAAACCGCGCAGCGCGGCAAGGCCTTTTCCACCCATGATCGTCGACGATCCCCATCTCCACGTCAGGTTCGCGACGTCCGAGCAGGACCTGCTCGGCGCGCAGCGGCTCCGCTACGAGGTGTTCGTGGCCGAGCTTGGCGGCGACGGACCGCTCGTCGACCACGGGGGCCGGTTCGAGCGCGACCGCTTCGATCCCTTCTTCGACCATCTGGTGCTGATCGACGACAGGCGGGACAGCGCGACGCTCGACCACGTCGTCGGCGCCTACAGGCTGATGCGGCGGGACCAGGCCGAGGCTGCCGGCCGGTTCTATTCGGACGACGAATACGACCTGACCGTCCTGCGGCGGAGCGGTCGGACGCTGCTCGAGCTTGGACGGTCCTGCGTCCATGCCGATTACCGCGGCGGAACGGCGATGCTGAGGCTCTGGAACGGGCTCGCGGCCTACGTGCGGAAGCAGGGCATCGAGGTTCTGTTCGGCGTGGCGAGCTTCCACGGAACCGACCCCGAACGACTGGCACAGCCGTTGTCCCTTCTGCATCACGCGCATCTGGCACCGCCGGATCTGAGGGTGCGGGCGCGGGAGAACCGCTTTCAGCGCATGGACCTCCTGCCGCCGGACCGGATCGACCGGCCGCGCGCGATGCGCCAGACGCCGGCGCTCATCAAGGCGTATCTCCGGCTCGGCGGCTTCGTGGGCGAGGGGGCCTGGATCGACCGCGTTTTCAACACGACGGACGTCTGCCTCGTGATGGACACGGCGCGCATCCGTGAACGCCAGCGCGCGATCTACGAGCGGAGCCTCGCGTGACGACGTGGCACTCCGACGCGCCGCCGCCGGTGCGGCGGATCGGCCCCGCGGGGTGGGCGCGCGCGCTGCTCAAGGGTGCGGTGCTGGGCCTCGTCATTTTCTGCGGCCTCTGCCTCCTGCTGCTCCTGCGTCTGGTCGAAGCGCCGGTCTTCGGCCTGCACCGCCCCTGGACCCCGTGGATCACGCAGGTCGTGTGCCGCTCGGCCGTCGTGATCATCGGGATGCGCCACGCCGTCCGGGGCGAGCAGATGGCCGCGCGCGGGGCGGTCGTCGCGAATCATTCCTCATGGCTCGACATCTTCGTGCTGAACGCCCGCAAGCGGGTCTACTTCGTCTCGAAGTCCGAGGTCGCGGGCTGGCCCGGTATCGGCTGGCTCGCCCGGGCCACGGGCACCGTCTTCATCGACCGCGATCCCAGGGAGGCCCGCGCCCAGCAGGCGCTGTTCGAGGAGCGTCTGAAGGCGGGGCACAAGCTTCTGTTCTTCCCGGAGGGCACGTCGACGGACGGTCAGAGAATCCTTCCCTTCAAGTCAACGCTTTACGCCGCCTTCTTCTCGCCCCAGCTGCGCGACATCCTGCAGGTTCAGCCGGTGACGGTGATCTATACGGCACCCGAGGGCGAGGATCCGAGGTTCTACGGCTGGTGGGGCGACATGGATTTCGGCGCGCATCTTCTCAAGGTGCTGGCCGCCCCGCGTCAGGGGGCGGTGGAGATCGTCTATCACCCGCCGGTGCGGGTGGCCGACACGGCGAACCGCAAGGCTCTCGCCGCCGCGACCGAGGCCGCCGTGCGGAGCGCGTTTCCGGTCAGGGAAACAGAACCAGAGACCGTTCGTCCCACGCCACCCGCGTCCGCGTCCTGATGTCGAGCACGGGACGGCCCATCAGGTTGCGCATCGAAATGCGGACGGGCCTGTCGGCGCCGTCGAGGTGGATGTCGTAATAGGTCATGTCGCCGTAGTAGACGACCTCGTCCACCACGCCCTCGGCCACGCGGCCCCGCGGCGTGTCGTCGGGAAAGAGGATCGACATCGTCTCGGGGCGCACGCCGACGGAGCAGTCGCCCGCGCTGATCGCGCCTGCGCACTGGCCGGGATCGAGGCTGGCCGCGCCCAGTCCCGCCACATCGACGCCGATCCGGTCCCCGGTCGCCGTGACGGTCGCGGGCAGGAAGTTCATCACCCCGATGAATTCGGCGACGTCGCGGGTCTTGGGGCGCTTGTAGAGCGTTTCGGGGTCGTCCATCTGCGCGATCCGCCCGTCGAACATCACCGCGATGCGGTCGGACATCACGAGCGCCTCCTCCTGATCGTGGGTGACGAGGATGAAGGTGATCCCGACCGTCCGCTGAAGCTTGATGAGTTCGACCTGCATCTGCTCGCGCAGCTTCTTGTCGAGCGCGGAAAGCGGCTCGTCGAGCAGCAGCACCTTGGGCTTCAGGATCAGCGCCCGCGCCAGCGCGACGCGCTGACGCTGGCCGCCCGAGAGCGCCTGAGCCGACCGCTTGCCGTACCCCTTGAGCCCGACCATGGCGAGCGCCTCCTCGACCGCTTTCGCCTTCTCCGCTTTCGACATCGGCGACCGGCGCAGGCCGAAGCCCACGTTCTCGCCGACGCTGAGGTGCGGGAAGATCGCGTAGGACTGGAACACCATGTTGGTCGGCCGCCGGTTCGGCGGCACCCCCGCCATGTCCTTGCCGTCGATGCGGATGCGTCCCGAGGACACTTCCTCGAAGCCCGCGATGGTGCGCAGGAGCGTGGTCTTCCCGCAGCCCGAGGGGCCGAGGAGCGAGAAGAATTCGCCCTCGCGGATGTCGAGGCTGACGCCGTGGAGCGCCTGAAAGTCGCCGTAGGTCTTCACGACGTCTCGGGCTTCGATCAGCGTGCGGCGGAGGGATGCGGTCACAGGAAGCCTCCGGAATCTGTCTGGCCGGCGCGGGCTGCGCCGCGGCGACGGTAGTATTCGGCGATGGTGAGCAACAGGATCGAGGCCAGGACGAGGATCGTGCCGAGCGCCATGACCACCGGGATCTGCCCCGGGAACCGCAGGAGGCCCCAGATGTAGACCGGCAGCGTTGGCTGCGCGCCGGTCAGGAAGAAGGCGATGATGAACTCGTCGAGCGAGATCGTGAAGGAGATCAGCAGCGACGAGATGATCCCCGGCATGACGAGGGGGAACGTGATCAGCCGGAAGGTGGACCACCGCGTTTCGCCCAGGTCGATGGCCGCCTCCTCGAGCGACGCGTCGAGGTTCGAGAACGATGCGTTCAGGATCGCGATGCAGAACGGCGTGCAGATCAGCGTATGCGCCGCGATCACCGACCACTGGGCGAGCGGCAGGCCCAGGACCTGCACGATCACGACGAGAAGCGACACCGCCACGATGATCTCCGGCAGCACCAGCGGCAGCATGATCAACCCCATGATGCCGGCCTTGGCCGGAAAGCGGTAGCGGGTCGCGGCGCGGGCCGCGCAGATGCCGAGGGTCGTCGCGAGAACGGCCGATGTCACCGCGATGACGAGCGAATTCCAGACCGCATCGTGCAGCGCGCCGACGGTCGTCAGGTCGCTGAACCACCTGGTCGTGAACCCGTCGAGCGGGAAGGCGATGATCGTGGAGTCGTTGAACGCGAAGACCGGGAGGAGGAAGATCGGGGCGTAGAGAAACACCAGATAGGCGACCGCGTAGATCCTCAGCCAGCCGCCGCTCACCGGTTGGTCCTCAGCCAGCGGCGGGTCAGCAACAGGAAGACGAGCGAGATCGCGCCGACGATCGCCATGGCGCCGACCGCCGTCGCCGCGCCCATCGGCGCGTCGTTCTGGCCGAGAAAGAGGGTCTGGATCCAGTTCGCGATCATCAGCCCGTTGGGGCCGCCCACGAGCTGCGGCGTGACGTAGTCACCGACGGTGGGAATGAAGACGATCAGCACAGCCGCGACGACGCCCGGCATCGAAAGCGGCAGGGTCACGCGCAGGAACGTCCGCACCCGGCCTTCGCCAAGGTCCCGCGACGCCTCGAGCAGCGACCGGTCGATCTTCTCGAGCGCGACGAAGATCGGCAGGATCGCGAATGGCGCGTAGGCGTGGGCGAGGGTGATGACGACAGCGTTGGCGTTGTAGAGGATGAAGGTCAGCGGCTCGTCGATGAGGCCGATGCCCATGAGCGACGAATTCAGCACGCCGTTGTAGCCGAGGATCACCTTCCAGAGGAAGACGCGGATCAGGTAGGAGGTCCAGAACGGGATCGTGATGAGGAAGATCCACAGCGCCTTGCGGTCGGGGGCGACGTGAAAGCTCACGAAATAGGCGATCGGGAAGGCGAGGAGCACGGTCGCGAGTGTCACGCTGCCCGAGATGATGACGGAGCGCGTCATCAGCCGCTGGTAGAGCGGGTCCTCGATCCACTGGCGGTAGTTCTCGAGCGTCGGCGTCCGGTCGAGCGTCAGGTAGTCCTGCGTCCAGAAGCTGAAGATGAAGATCGCGAGCAGCGGCGCGGCGAGCAGGAGAAGCGCGTAGACGAGCGGCGGGCCGACCAGCAGCAGGCCCTGTCGGCTCTCCCTGTCGAAGACCCTGGAAATCGGCGTGTTCCCCCGTAGGTGCGAAAAGAGAAAACGCAGATTCGAGGGAAATCACAAGGGTCTTCGGCGGGCCGTCACGCCGCCCGGCGCGGGCTGGCGCGCGGTGTCGCGCTCCGCATGTCGTCCGGCGATTGGGGGTATCCGAACGCCGGATAATCCTCGTGGTAGAGCGCGCGGATGCGCGCCAGGCGCGCCGGGTCGAGCGGCGGCACCGGCGGCTGGATCGCGCGTTTCACGCGATGACGAAGCGTCATCCCGGGCGGCCCATGCGGCCCGCGCGAGGCGTTGGCATGGGCAATGCGGCCGTCCCAGCGCGTGCCGGTCACCCGGTCGAGCAGGCCGGCGACGCGGTCGAGCCCGTCCTCCAGCCGCAGCACCTCGGCACCGGCGGGGACGAACCGCGTCATCGGCAGAAAGTGGTTGTCGGCGAGGCCGGGGCGCCCGATCCCCTGGCGTTCGAGACGGGACAGAACACCGTCGAGCGTGCTCATCCGGGAAATCCGGCCGTCGTTGCGCGCGTTCACGAAGGCGCTCACGAAGCGCGTCGCGGGATGGCGGACGATGGCGAAGGCGACGTCGAAGAAGCCGTCGGGAAACAGCGTGGCGAGCGCCTCGGCGGTGACGTGCTGCGGAGAGCTCGCCCCCCAGCGCCCCGGGCCGCGCGACCACCACGCGTCGTCGACGAAGGCAAGGGCGCCGAACCGGTCGCGCAGATAACGCTCGACCGATGTGCCGCCGCATTTCGGCACATGGGCGAAGTAGATCAGTTTTCCACTGGCGCGCAGGATCGGCATGGGCGGTGCTCCGGTTTGCGCACAGCAAGACCCGGGCGCGGTAAACAGGCGGTAAACCGTGACCAAGGGGGCGGCCCGGCTTTCGAAGTTTTCGGACCTTCTTCGGATCGTTTCGGAGCGGTTTCAGGACGAAAGGGTCCGATGCGGGGAAAGGTCGCTCATCCGCCGTACGCAACTCTAAGGATGATCCCGATGGCCCTTTTCCAGATCGATGCCGAACCCGTCACCCGCCGGTACCGCCCAGACCTTCTCCTGCCGGTTCTTCTCATCGCGCGGCTTCGCGCCGCCGTCACGCGCCCGGCACTCTCGCCCCGTCAACACCGCGAGGCCGAGCTTCGCCGCGAGGCCGCGCGCCGGGTCGTCGACGCCCTGCTGCGCTAGTCGGGGAATCCGGTGGCCCGGAGGCCGTCGTGGACAAGCGCGCGGAACCGGGCGCTTGTCTGCGGGGTCGTCCGCTCGTGCCGGGAGACCGTCATGTCGGGAACCTTCGCCCTGAACTTCTCGGCCGCATGGCGGGCCTTCTCCGTCATGCCGAGGTCCGAATAGGCGGCGATGAGCCCGAGATAGGAGGTCGCGAACTCCGGATACTCGGCGACGGAGCGTTCGAGGAAGGGCAGCGCGGCGGCGCAGTCGCCCATCATCATCCTGGCGTAGCCGATCCCGCAGGACGACAGCCCGATCTGCGGGTGCAAGGGGCTGAGCCGGCGCACCCTCTCGAACTGCGGGATCGCCTCCTCGGGCCGGTCCGCGTAGTTGAAGAGCCAGCCCAGAAGCAGCGCGACGGTGGAGGAATTCGGGTTGAGCAGGCTCGCCCTTTCGACGGCCTCCATCCCCCGCTCGTGATCGTGGCCCACGTAGGCGACGTAGTGGCCGACATAGCAGAGCGCCAGCGGATCGTCGGTTCCGCTGGCGAGCACCTCATAGGCGAGGGGCAGGGCGGCCGAGGCCTCCTCGTGGCGCCACCATCGTGTGGCGAGCGCGCCGGTGTGGGCGTAGCAGATCAGGGCCTTGGCGTCGGTGTAGTCGGGATCGAGGGCGAGCGCCTGGCGCAGGAGCTCCAGCCCCTCCTCGAGTTGCGACAGCGCGTTCTGGCGGTAGACGAGCGGCGCGGCGCGCAGGCAGAGGTCGTAGGCCGTCAGGTTTTCGGTGGGCTTCTTGCGGGACCGCGACGCCTCGGCCCAGATCAGCTTCGGTTCCAGTGCGGCGGCGACGCGCGCGGCGACGTCGTCCTGCAACTCGAATATCTCGCCGGTGCTGCCGTCGAACCGGTCGCGCCAGATCGTTGCCCCCGATGCGGCTTCGACGAGCTGGGTGAAGATCCGCAGCCGTTCGCCCGCCTGCTGGATGCTGCCTTCGAGAATGTAGCGCACCCCGAGTTCGCGACCGACCTGGGAAAGATCTATGACGCGTCCCTTGTAGGTGAAGCTGGATGTGCTGGAGATGACGAGAAAGGACGATACCTGCGACAGCGCGCCGATCACCGCGTTGACAATGCCGTCGACGAGGTATTGCTTCTCGTCCGAACCCGTGAGGTTGGCGAACGGGAGGACCGCCAGTGACGGGATCGCAGGCACAGGCAGCGGGGCGACATCGCCGCGCGGGCCCGGTGGCGCCGCTTCGTCGGGCGCATAGCGGTAGCCGATGCCAGGGACGGTCTTGATCGCGTCGCGCCCCAGCACCTTCCGAAGCGTCGCGATCTGCACCGTCAGGTTGCTCTCTTCCACCATCCGGCCGGCCCAGACCGTCGTGAGCAGCTCTTCCTTCGAGACGATGCGATCCCTGTTGGCCACGAGATGGACGAGGACGTCATAGGCCCGGGCGCCGAGCGCGACGTCGTCCCCGTCGAGGACGATGCGCCGCTGCTCTTCAAGAATCTCGAGTGTCACGTCGCCAGAGCGCCTTTCGTTCGCCGCGGACGCCAGCGGGGCGGTCGGGCGCGGGGCCGACGGTACCGCAGAACTCGGTGGCGCTCTAGGAAAAAGCGGGACGCGACAGGGCCGTGCGAATTCTGCCGATGAACGAAAAAGGGCCGCGCCTGGTGGCGCGGCCCATTGTCGTGGCATCCTCGCGCCGATCAGCGCTTGGAGAACTGGAAGCTCTTGCGTGCCTTTGCGCGGCCGTACTTCTTGCGCTCGACCACGCGGCTGTCGCGGGTGAGAAAGCCCGCGGCCTTGA
>CAYTBD010000084.1:0-8616 GCA_964435755.1 uncultured Rhodobacterales bacterium | reverse complement strand
GCCCGTCCATCGTCTCGGTGAAACCGGTGAGGTCCGCCACGTCGCGAATCGACAGGCCCGCCTCGCGCAGCATCCCCGCAGTGCCGCCGGTCGAGAGAAGCTCGACGCCACGGGCCTCGAGCACCTTGCAAAGCTCTATCACCCCGGTCTTGTCGGAAACGGAGACGAGTGCGCGGCGCACGGGCTGAAGGTCGGTCATGAGATCCCCCGAATTGTTCAGTCGTCGGCCAGCCGCTCGTCCGCGACGAAGTCGCGAATGTTCGACGGCGTGTCCTGTGCCTTGGACAGCGTCCAGCCGATGCGGGTCGAATAGTCGATCGCGGCTCCGGAGAGAACGATCTGTTTTGTCGCGCGTGGAGAAAGCCGGCCCTTTTCGAGATAAACGCTGGGGACGAGCGTCAGGACCGCGCGGCCGTCGTGACGCAGGATCCAGATCTCCCCGCTCTTCAGCTCCATCGACACGGCGGTGCCGCCGAGGTCCAGCTCCGCGTCGACGTCTGGATGCAGGTGGAACCGGATGGCGAAGCCGATGCCCTTGAGCCGAGAGGCGTCGAGCGCGCGGTCGAACGCCTTGCGCGTGGCCTCGTCGGGCGAGACGAGCGCATCCTCTCCGGTCACGCCGCGCCCGTCGAGGCCCAGCCGCAGGCTGCGCCGGTGGATCAGACCGTGCGACCTTGCATAGCCGTCGTGCGAGGCCGATATCCCCGTCGTCATCTCGTCGTCTTCCCAGTCGATCCGCACCTCCTGCGGCGCGTCGACGAGCGTTTCCCTGTCACGCCCGAGGCTCTGCCCCGCGGGGGCGAGGCGGGCGGAACTGTAGCCTTCGAGGCAGAGCGTCGAATGCGACGGCGTCGCCCGGCCCGCCCGGCGCCAGGTCTGGCCGTAGGACATGCCCGAGCCGCAGTTGACGATCAGCGGGCGGCGGCCCGACGTTATCTCCATCGCCAGCGTCGAGGCATGCGCGTTGATCGAGTTCGCGCCCCGCGGCGGCGGTGCGGCATCGACGAGGATCGTGGTGCGCCCGTGAGCCACCCGCGCGAAGCCCATCGACAGACCCTCGGTGCGGATCGTCTTGACCCCGGAGGTGGCGAGAGCCTGGTCGAGACGCCCCTCCTGACCGCGCCCGCCGCCGTGGAAGCGGGCGAGGCTGCCGTCGGCGTGGCGCAGCGCGCGCAGCGTGGGCGCGACCCGCTCCACGGCTTCCAGAAGACCGGGACCGGCGGTTCGGCCTTCCTCCGACAGCGCCGCGATGTTCCATGTGAGAAGCGTGAAGACGTCGAGAAGCTCCTCGGGGTTGCGCGTGGGGATGCCGCCGTCCGCTCCGATCTGCGAGCGGCATTCGCGGTCAAGCGCCTGCACGGCGGGCCGGACGTGGCGCTGCATGCCGGTGAGGCTGAGACCCGCGTAGACGAGGCCTGTCAGCGCCTCGAATCGCGGCAGCCCGGGCGAGGCGGCATGCCAGCGGCGGGCGAGAAAGCGGGTCTGGCGGGTGAGGGCGGCGAAGAAGGCGCGGTTCTCGTCGCCGCTCGCGCCGTTGAGGAGAAGGATCGCGTGGTTGATCCAGCGGACGAGGCGGCGCCCGGCGAGGTCCGGGGTCCATCCCGGCCCCTCGCCCTGCCCGTAGCGGGCGACCCAGTCGTGGGTCCAGTGCTGCGCGCGCTTCTGCGCGGCGCGGTCACCCACGGCGGCGAGATCGTCGAGCCACGAGAAGCCCTGTACCTCGGCCTCGAACACGCCGTCGGGCATGGGAAGATCCCAGATCGGAGTTTCGGGCGCCTCGACGAGAAACCCCGCGAACAGGAAGTTGCCGGCCGACAGTTGCCGGCCCCGGTAGAAGCTTCCGATCGAGCGGGGTTCCGGCTGGCTCACGAAGCCCGAGGCCACGGGCCCGAACCCCGCCCGGCGGGCGTGAAACCGGTTCAGCCAGCGCGTTCGGCGCTCGGCCCAGCTCTCGGTTGGTGCCACGGCGTCAGATCCTGCCTGCGATCCGGGTATGTCCCGGCTGTCGTTGAGGAAGGACCATAATCGACGGGTGTCCGGGTGTCATCGCAAAACCGCCGCTCAGGCGGGTGTCCGCAGACAGGCGATGAAGAAGCCGTCGATCCCGCCACGGTCCGCCCAGTGGTCGGGCCTGAGGCGCAGGCCCGCGGGTCCGATCCATTCCGGGTCGATGCCGGGAACGGCCAGTGCGTTCGTGTCGATCGCGAGGCCGGGGTGACGCGCGAGCGCCGCCTCGATCTGCGCCTCGCCCTCTTCGGGCAGGAGCGAGCAGGTACAGAACACGATGCGGCCGCCGGGCCGGGCAAAGCTCAGGGCGCGGTCGATCAGCGCGGACTGGAGCGCGGCGAGGTCGGCGATCTGGGCTTCGGTCTTGACGAAAGGCAGGTCGGGGTGGCGCCGGATCGTACCCGTGGCCGTGCAGGGCGCGTCGAGGAGAACGGCGTCGAACGGGCCGCCGGTCCACTCGAGCGCGTCCGCGACGACCGTTTCCGCCCGAAGCCCGGTGCGGGCGAGATTCTCGGTCACGCGCACCATTCGGGCGTCGGAGATATCCAGCGCCGTGACGGCGGCCCCGGCGGCGGCGAGTTGCATCGTCTTGCCGCCGGGCGCCGCGCAGAGGTCGAGCACGCGCTCACCGGGTTGCGCTGCCAGCACGCGCGCGGGGATCGCCGCGGCGGCGTCCTGCACCCAAAAGCGGCCATCAGCATAACCGGGGAGTGCCGTGACCTGCCCGGAGGAGAGCCGCACCGACCCGGTGGGCAGCGCCACGCCCCCGACATCGGCCGCCAGCACCGCCGCGTCCCCCTCGCGGGGCGTGAGGTCGAGCGGCGCGCCCGCGGCATGCGCGGCCTCCATCGCCTCGACCGCGGCCTTGCCGTAGGCGGCGGCCAGCCGCTTGCGCAGCCACTTGGGAAGCTGGGGGACCGGCAGGGCGTCCCACTTGCCGGCCTCCTCCGCCACTTTGCGCAGGACGGCGTTGACGAGACCCGCCTGCCGGCGCGTGGCGACATCCGCCTTGGCCAGCGAGACCGCTGCATCGACGACCCCGTGCGGGGCCGCGCCATCGACGCAAAGCTCCACCGTGGCGAGGCGCAGAAGGTTCAAGACCTCCTCGGGCGGGCGCTGACGCAGGTATGGGCCGATCATGCGGTCCGCACGTCCCGACCAGCGAAGCGTCTCGGCGGCAAGGCGTTGCGCCCGTGCCTTTTCCTCGGGCGGAAGCGCATCGGGCAGGCCGAGGTCCGACAGCGGCAGGCCCCCGATCCGCACTCCGTTCACGAGGTCGAGCGCGGCACGACGCGCGGCGAGGCCGGGCTTGGGCATCGGGGCAATCCGGGTTGTTCACGAGCCCGGCCCGGTTATATCAGGGAGAGAGCGATCACAAGGAACGCCCATGACCGACGCAGAGAACAGGGACCGGACCACCCTGCCGCCCGCGGCGCTGCGCGCGCTCGACGAGGCCGAAGCCCGCAGGAAGCAGGGCAAAGCGATGGACCTGCCGCCGGAACTCGGCGGCCGCGACGGGCCCGAGCCCGTCCGCTACGGAGACTGGGAGAGGAAAGGCATCGCCGTGGATTTCTGAGACTGTTCGGGTCGTCGCGTACTACTCGAGTCTCAGGTCCGCGAATTCCCCCGTCCCCTGATCCGCGACGAATCGGACCGTGTCGTCATTAACGAGCACGAGCTGACAGTTCGGGCCAAGGTCACGCTCACCGAAGTAGAGGTCGCGGCAGAAGTAGCCGTCCTGCCATCTCCACGCGCCGGTGACGGGCGTGCCGAACGCACGGCCCTCGATCGCGCCGGTCGGTGTCACGTTGAGGGTGATTCCGAAGCGCTTGAGATCCTTGTTCGTCACGACGCTCAGAAACGTGTCCTGATCGCGGATGGTCTGGAACTCTTCCGCCGCGGCGACCGCGGGCGCGATGAGCCCGACGGCGGCGGCCAGTGCAATTGCCGACATCTTCATGGTGTGCGGACCTCCGAATGACCCCTCGTCTACGGTCGAGGCCGCCCTCCGGATCACTTTAGCCCGAGCACGTCGAGCATGTCATAGTGGCCCGGCATCCGGTCCTGCCCCCAGAGCGCGGCACGGAGCGCGCCGCGCGCGAAGAGCGCCCGGTCGGTCGCGATGTGACGCAGCACGATGCGCTCGCCCATGCCTGCGAAGATCACGTCGTGTTCGCCCACGATGTCACCGCCCCGGATCGAGCTGAACCCGATGTGGCCCGGCGTGCGCGCCCCGGTGATGCCGTCGCGGCCGCGATCCGAGACGTCCTCCAGCGACACCCGCCGCCCCTCGGCCGCCGCCTCGCCCAGCATCAGGGCCGTCCCCGAGGGCGCGTCGACCTTCATCCGGTGATGCGCCTCGACGACCTCTATGTCGAACTCCGGGCCGAGCGCCGCCGCCACCTGACGGGTGAGCTGCACGAGAAGATTCACGCCGAGGCTCATGTTGCCCGCCCGCACGATGACGGCGTGGCGGGCCGCCGCGTCGAGCTTGCGGAGGTGGTCGTCGGCAAGACCCGTGGTCCCGATCACGTGGACCACCCGCGCCTGCGCCGCGACGGCGGCGAACTCCACGGTCGCCTCGGGCGTGGTGAAGTCGAGGACCGCATGCGCGGCGGCGAAGGGTTCGAGCGGGTCGTCCGTGACCGTCACGCCAAGCCGCGTGCCGCCCATCGCGGTGCCCACGTCCTGCCCGATCCAGTCGTGCCCGCGCCTCTCAACCGCGCCCGCCAGCCGTGCCTCGGCGCTCTCCGTCACCGTCCGGATCAGCATCCGGCCCATGCGCCCCGAAGCGCCCGTCACCACGATCCCAGGTAATTCGGACATGTCCCGCCTCCACTTCCCGTCTGCCGACCCTTTACCCGCCCCGCCCCGCCTTGGCAAAGGCCCCGCTTGCGGGCGTGGGGCGGAGGGCTTAGATCGGATCCATGGCTTCAAGACGCTCTCACGAACACGGATCCGGACCTTCGAACCGCCAGCTTCGCGTGGGCGAACTCCTGCGCCGCCGGCTGAGCGAGGTGCTGACGCGCGGCGAGGTGCACGATCCCGACCTCAACGCGCTGTCGATCACCGTGGGCGAGGTCCGCGCCTCGCCCGATCTCAAGGTCGCGACCGCCTGGGTTCTGCCGCTGGGCGGCAAGGGCGTGGATCACGCGCTCGAGGTGCTGCGCCGCAACCACGGCGAGATCCGGCGCGCGGTGGCGAAAGGGCTCGAGCTCAAGTACGCGCCGGAGCTGCGTTTCCGGGTCGACGAGACCTTCGACCGGCTCGACGAGACGCGGCGCCTGTTCGAAGACGAGACCGTGCGCCGCGACATCGACGAGTCGTGATGCGCGCCGCCGCGGTGGTTCTGGCCGCGCTCTTCGCCGGCGCAGCGCATGCCGACTGCCGCGACCTGACCTTCGACGAGGCGAGTTTCACCGCCTGCCGCGTCGATCCCGCGACGGCCGACATCCGGCTCTGGCTGCGCGCGCCCGATGGCGGCATCCTCGGCACCTTCGACCGCGTGAACGACCTTCTCGCCCGGGACGGCAAGAGGCTCGCCGTCGCGATGAACGGCGGAATGTATCATGACGACCGCCGGCCGGTCGGACACTACATCGAGGACGGCGTCGAGGAGATGCGGCTCGTCACGAGCGCGGGCCCCGGCAATTTCGGGCTGTTGCCGAACGGCGTGCTCTGCCTCGGCGAGGGACGCGCCGCCATTCTGGAATCGCGCGCCTACGACCGGGCCCGCCCCGGCTGCCGCCACGCGACACAGTCCGGGCCGATGCTTGTCACCGGCGGCGCGCTGCATCCGCGGTTCCTGCCCGACAGCACCTCGCGCAATGTCCGCAACGGTGTCGGCGTGAGCGAGGACGGCACGCTCTGGATGGTGATTTCCAACGAAGCGGTGACCTTCCACCACTTCGCGCGCCTGTTCCGGGACGCGCTTGCGACGCCCGACGCGCTCTATCTCGACGGCAGCGTCTCGCGGCTCCACGCGCCCGAACTCGGCCGTCACGACCCGGGCTTTCCGATGGGGCCCATTCTCGGCACTGTGGTGGCGGTGGATTGACGGACCGCGCCGGCGCGGCTACCACGCCGGCCTTTCTTGACGCATGAGGCGAACATGGCGCGGCGGCGCAAGGGCAGAGACATCTCGGGCTGGCTCATCGTGGACAAGCCCGCGGGCCTGACCTCCACCGGCGTGGTGAACAAGGTGCGCTGGGCGCTCGACGCGAAGAAGGCCGGGCACGCGGGAACGCTCGATCCCGCAGCGACCGGCGTGCTCGCCGTTGCGCTCGGCGAGGCGACGAAGACCGTGCCCTTCGTGACCGAGGCGCTCAAGTGCTACCGCTTCACCATCCGGCTCGGGCAGGCGACGAACACGGACGACGCCGAAGGCGACGTCATAGCCGAAAGCGACCTCCGCCCGACCGACGACGAGATCAGGGCGGAGTTGCCCGCCTTCGAGGGCGATATCCTGCAGGTTCCGCCGCAGTTCTCCGCGGTGAAGATCGACGGCGAGCGCGCCTACGCCCGCGCCCGCGATGGCGAGGAAATGGAGCTGGATGCGCGGCCGCTCTGGGTGGAAAGCCTTGAGATGATCGCGCGGCCCGACCCCGATCATGTCGAATTGGAGATGGTCTGCGGCAAGGGCGGATACGTGCGCTCGATCGCCCGCGACCTCGGCGAGAGGCTCGGCTGCCACGCGCATGTCACCCGGCTGCGGCGGACGTGGTCCGGGGCCTTCGACGCCACCGACGCGATCTCGTTCGACCGGATCGAGGACCTCGCGGGGACGGAGGCGCTCGAGAGCCTCCTGCGCCCGCTCGAGGACGGTCTTTCCGATCTGCCGGAAGTCCGCTGCACCGCCGAGGCGGCGGCCCGGCTCAGGAACGGCAACCCGGCGCCGGTCATCTCGTCCGACGCCGACTATGGCGACCTGGCCTGGGCCTCGCACGATGGCCACGCGATCGCCGTCGGCACGTATCGCTCGGGCGAGTTGCATCCGAGCCGCGTCTTCCTCGTCTGATCCGCGCCATCCCGCCGGAGCCGCGCCGGCCCGACCGCCGGTGCGGGACGATGTCTCGCGCATCACCCGCTCCGCAAGGAAAAAGCCCGGGCGCGAACGCCCGGGCAGTGGGTAAAGGCTGACAGGAAGGGAGATCAGCCTTTCGAGAAGTCCGGGTAGGCCTCCATCCCGAGCTCGGACATGTCGAGCCCGTTGATCTCGGCCTCCTCGTCGACGCGGATTCCCATGATACCGCGAAGGATGATCCAGACGACGAGCGAGAGGACGAAGGTGGCTCCGACGATCGCCACGATCCCGACGAGCTGACCCCCGATCGTCGCCTCGCCATGGTAGCCGCCGGTCAGGACCACGGCGATGGTGCCCCAGATTCCGGCGATGCCGTGCACCGGGATCGCGCCGACGACGTCGTCGATTTTCAGCTTGTCCAGGAGCGGCACCGTGAAGACCACGATGACCCCGCCGATGGCACCGATGATGCCGGCAAGACCCAGTGATGGCGCCAGCGGTTCGGCGGTGATCGAGACGAGACCCGCCAGAGCGCCGTTCAACACCATCGTCAGATCCGGCTTCTTGTAGAGGATCTGCGTCAGCACGAGTGCGGCAACCGCACCAGAGGCCGCGGCCATGTTGGTGTTGGAGAAGATGCGGCTGATGTCGGCAACGTCGCCCGCCGACCCCATGGCAAGCTGCGAGCCGCCGTTGAAGCCGAACCAGCCGAGCCACAGGATGAACATGCCGAGTGTCGCCAGCGCAAGGTTCGAGCCCGGCATCGGGTTGACCTTGCCGTCCTTGTACTTGCCGAGTCGCGGTCCGAGCACGATTGCGCCGGCGAGCGCCGCGGCGCCGCCACAGGCGTGCACGACGGTCGACCCCGCGAAGTCGGAAAAGCCGATCTGCTCGGACAGCCAGCCACCGCCCCACTGCCAGGACGCGGTCAGCGGGTAGATGAAGCCGGTCAGGACGATCACGAAGATCAGGAACGGCCACAGCTTGATCCGTTCCGCGAGGGCACCAGACACGATCGACGCGGTCGCGGCGCAGAACATCAGCTGGAAGATGAAGTCCGAGCCGGTCGAGGCGTAGGAGGCATCGTCCGCATCGGCGAGTGCGACGCCAACCGGCTCAAGCACCCCCCACGACGGGAACAGACCCGAGAACCAGCCCTCGATCGCCCAGTCGCCGAGCGGGTACATCAGGTTGTAGCCGATCAGCCAGTACATGATCGCCGCCAGCGAGAACAGCGAGATGTTCTTCGTCATCTGCATGGTGACGTTCTTGGAGCGCACCAGGCCGCCCTCGAGCATGGCGAAGCCCGCCGCCATGAAGAAGACGAGGAAGCCGCCGATCAGGAACAGCAATGAGTTGAGTATCCAGACGACCTCGTCGGACACCGCCGCGGGTGCTTCGGCGTCCTGCGCCAGCCCCACTGCGGGCACTGCGGCAACCAGCGCCGCGAGAGGAAGATACTTAAAGGTTTTCATGTCATTAGCCCCTTTCGACACGCCGCTCAGAGTGCGTCTTGGTTGGTTTCGCCGGTGCGGACACGCAGCGCGCTGTCCACGTCCAGTACGAAGATCTTGCCGTCGCCGATC
>CAYTBD010000083.1:0-8733 GCA_964435755.1 uncultured Rhodobacterales bacterium | reverse complement strand
ATCACCATCGACGCCGAGATCGGCCGGCACATGCTCTACACCACGAACGAAGACATCCCGGGCATCATCGGCGCGCTCGGTCAGACCTTGGGCGAGAACGGCGTGAACATCGCCAACTTCACCCTCGGCCGGTCAACCCGCGGTAAGGATGCCATTGCGCTACTCTACGTCGACGACCCGATTCCCGGCCCGGTTCTCGAAAAGCTCCGCGCAACCGGTCTGTTTCAGCAGGTCCGCCCTCTGGCTTTCGACGCCGGATGAGATGACGGTGGGGCGCGGACCGCTTATGTGATGGCAACGCGCCCCGACCGGAGATCGAAATGCGCTTCTACGCCATCGGCGACGTCCACGGCCAACGCGGGATGCTTGAAGCCGCGCACGAGCGGATCATGAAAGACCGCGAGAAAACCGGGGACACGACCGCGCCTGTCGTGCATCTCGGCGACCTGGTTGACCGCGGACCCGACAGCAAGGGCGTGATCGACCTGTTGCTCGAAGGCCGCGAACGCGGCGAGCCGTGGCTCAGCGTTCGCGGCAACCACGACGCGATGTTCGGCGACTTCCTCGGCACGACGGCGGATCCCGACGATGCGTTGCGGAAGGGACTGACCTGGCTCAATGCAAGGGTAGGGGGCGATGCGACGCTCGCCTCCTATGGCATCCGCACCGGCGGCTTCCGCAGCCGTCGCGCTGTTCTTCAGGACGCGCGCGAGGCGATTCCGGAAGCCCATTGCCGCTTCATCGACTCGCTCCCGTTCTTCCATGCGACGCCCGAGGTGCTCTTCGTGCATGCCGGTCTCAGGCCTGGCGTGCCCGTCACGCTCCAGGACCCGACGGATATGATGTGGATACGGGACGATTTCCTTTTCGACACGCGCGACCACGGGCTCCTGATCGTCCACGGTCATACACCGGTCGAGGATCCTCAGAACTGCGGCAACCGCGTCAATCTGGACACCGGCGCGGGATTCGGGCGACCGCTCACGGCGGCGGTCTTCGAGGGGCGCGAATGCTGGATACTGACCGATGCGGGGCGGCAAGCGCTTCCACCGCCGCGTTAGTCCCTCTTGTTCCGTTTCTGTATCCAGCGGAAGCCGAAGAAGATCGCCAGGATCAAGACCGTCCAGAAGATCAGATCACCCATGCCGCAAACCTCGTTCCGATGACGCGCCCGCCGGTCGTAGGGACCGATGCCGCCGTGATCAAGTCTCTCGGTCCGGTCACTCGACACGCGACGCGACGTCCGGGTTCCGTTGGCGGCGCGTGCGGGTAGGATGGCGTCAGAGACTTCAGGGAGGAACGGACATGACCGACATTGTGATCCTCGGCGGCGCACGCACCGCGATAGGGACCTTCGGCGGCGGCCTGGCCGCAACCCCGCCGATCGAACTCGCGCGCATCGCCGCAGAGGCGGCGTTGGGGCGCGCCGGCGTCGATGGCGATCAGATCGGCCACGTCGCATTCGGGCATGTCATCAACACAGAACCCAAGGATATGTATCTCTCTCGCGTCGCGGCAATGGAAGCGGGCATACCCGAGACCGTACCCGCGATGAACGTCAACCGCCTGTGCGGGTCGGGCGCGCAGGCCATCGTTTCTGTTGTGCAGGCGCTCCAGCTCGGAGATGCGGACTACGGTCTTGCGGGCGGCTCAGAATGCATGAGCCGTTCGCCCTACATTCTCCCGGAGGCGCGCTGGGGCCGGAAGATGGGTGACGCCGGCGCACAAGACATGATGCTCGGCGCGCTCAACTGTCCGTTCGGAACGGGCCATATGGGCGTGACCGCCGAAAACGTCGCCCGGGAGCACGACGTTGACCGCGCGGCCCAGGATGCCTTCGCCCTCGAAAGCCAGAGGCGGGCGGCCGCGGCGATCTCTGAAGGGAGGTTTCGGGACCAGATCGTCTCGGTGGAGGTGAAAGCGAGGCGCGAAACGGTCGCCTTCGAGACCGATGAGCATCCGAAGGCCACGACGGCGGAGGCGCTTTCCGGGCTGCGGCCGGTCTTCGAGAAGAACGGCACCGTGACCGCGGGCAACGCGTCCGGCATCAATGATGGCGCGGCAGCGCTCGTACTGGCTCGCGCCGAGGCCGCCGAGAAGGCCGGTCTCAAACCCCGCGCCCGGATCCTGGGGTATGCCCACGCGGGCGTCCGGCCCGAGGTCATGGGAATCGGGCCGGTTCCGGCGGTGGAGAGACTTCTGGAGCGCACCGGCCTCTCGGCAGGCGACTTCGACGTCATCGAATCGAACGAAGCTTTTGCCGCGCAGGCACTTGCGGTGAACCGCCGCCTCGGTTTCGACTCCGCCAAGGTCAACCCGAATGGTGGCGCTATCGCACTCGGTCACCCCGTCGGCGCGACCGGGGCGATCATCACCGTCAAGGCGATGTACGAACTTGACCGCATCGGCGGCCGCTACGGTCTTGTCACCATGTGCATCGGCGGCGGGCAGGGAATCGCTCTCGCCATCGAACGCGTGGCTTAACCGCTCCTTTACCGAGTCGCCCGCAGTCTCCGCTTCGGAATGTCCCGTATCGGAGTCTTCAATGACCGTCCACGATCATCTGGCGATGGAACGCCGGGCTCGTCTCGCGGCCGAACGCCTCTTCGAACAGCGGCAGGCGGAGCTTTGCGAGGCGAACCGGACGGTCTCCGAGCACTCGCGCCGTCTCACGAACGAATTCGCCCAAAAGCGGAACGAGGCAGAGCACCTCCGTGACGAGAACCAGATCGTGCGCCACGACCTAGAGCGCGCGAAGGACGCCGTGGAGATTGCGGAACGCCGGCTGTGGGACTCGCTCGAGACGATCCAGGACGGTTTCGCGGTCTTCGACGAGAACAACCGGCTGGTCGCGGCCAATAAGGCATATCTGTCTGTCTTCGAAGGACTGTCCGACGTCAGGATTGGTGCCACATACCGCGAGCTTCTGAAGATCGCGGTCGAGGAAGGCCTTGTTGATATCGGGGTTCAGTCGCGGTCCCACTGGTGTGCCAAAATGCTCGCCCGCTGGCGTCAGCCCGTCATCGAGCCGGCCGTCCTCCGGTTCTGGAACGGGCAATATGTCCGACTTCTCGACAGGCGCACCCGCGACGGCGACATGGTCACGCTGGCGCTCAACATCACCTCCACGATCCGGCGCGAAAAGGCTCTCAAGAAGGCGCGGGAGAAGGCCGAGGCCGCCAATCGTGCGAAATCTGCCTTTCTCGCGAATATGAGCCACGAGATCCGGACGCCGATGAACGGCGTCGTCGGGATGGCCGACATCCTCCTTGAGTCGACACTCGACGAGGAGCAGCGTCTTTATGTTCAGACCATCCGGAATTCCGGTGAAGCGCTTCTCACCATCATAAACGATGTCCTCGACTACTCGAAGATCGAGGCCGAGCGCCTCACGATTTATCCGGCGCCGTTCGATCTGGAGAGTACGATCCAGGAGGTCCTGACGCTCCTGTCGCCCAAGGCTCAGGAAAAGGGTATCCGGCTCGAACTCGACTACGACCTGTTTCTGCCGACGCGGCTCGTTGGCGATTGCGGCCGGCTTCGCCAGGTCCTGACGAACCTCGTGGGGAACGCCGTGAAATTCACCGAGACGGGGTCGGTCAAGGTCCGCGTGGTGGGACGACCGGGAGGGCCCGGCTATCGGCACGTCACCGTATCGGTCGAGGATTCGGGGATCGGCATCGCGCCGCAGATGCGCCGCCACATCTTCGGGGAGTTCAATCAGGTCGAAGGTGAGATGAACCGCCGGTTCGACGGGACCGGGCTCGGCCTCGCGATCTCCAAGCGACTGGTCGATCTCATGTCGGGGGAGATCTGGGTCGAGTCCGAGCTCGGTAAGGGATCCTGCTTCAGCTTCAGGATCAAGGTTCCGGTCGCCGAGGAGGAAGGGGCGGAACGGAGGATCGCTCACTGGATCGACCGCGCCTTCCTGCTCGACCCCGACGAGCGGAGCCGTCAGGCGACGACAGCCCAGCTTGTCGCGCTCGGCCTGCCGGTTGTCCGGGTGTCCGACGCTCAGGCACTTCGACAGACGCCCCTTGGCCCTCGCGATATTCTCGTCGTCTCCGACCCCTCCGGCGAAAAAGGCGCCTGTGACCGATTCCGCCGTCTTGTTCTCGATGTTCAACCGGCAATGACGCTCCTCCTCACGAGAAATGTCGCCTGCGCGGCGCCCGAAGACACCGGGTCGGTTCGTGTGATTCCGCATCCGGTTCTGCGCCAGAATCTCCTCGAAGCGCTGGAGACGCCTCCATGCCCATCGGCGGCGACCGCGGACGAAGCGCCAGATCCGCCTGTCGAGGAAGAGCCGCGCCGCCTTCGGCTGCTCGCGGCGGAAGACAACAAGACGAACCAGCTCGTCTTCGCGAAGATGCTGGGCGGGTTGGACATCGATATCCGGTTCGCGAATGACGGAAGCGAAGCTTTGGAGATGTTCCAGACCTTCCGGCCCGACATTCTCTTCACGGATATCTCGATGCCGGTGATGGACGGGAAGGAAGCCGCCCGCCGCATCCGTAGGATCGAGGAGACAGAGGGTTTCCCGCGGATACCCATCGTGGCGATGACCGCCCATGCAATGGAAGGCGACGACCGGAGTATCCTCGGCGCAGGGATCGACCACTATCTGACCAAGCCCGTGCGAAAATCGGCTCTTGCCGAGCACATCCTCGCCGCCGCCGGTCCGGGCATCATCCCTCCGATCCCGGAGTCCCAGCCCAAGGCTCCGGTCGTCGCCGCGACCGCCTAGCGCCCGCTTCCGGGGACGGCCCGCTATCCGTCCGGATAGCTGCGAACGAAGACAGGCGCGTCCGTTTTGGATCTCCCGGGATCATACGCATAGCCGCCGGAATCGAAATCCCGGAGGCCTTCGGGATCGGTGAGCCGGCGCTCCACAACGAAGCGGGCCATCGCTCCACGGGCGCGCTTGGCGTAGAAGCTGACGACCTTTGCGTCTCCGCCACGATCCTCGAGAAAGACGGGCGTCACGATCCGGAGGCCAAGGGCGCCGGGATCGACGGCCCCGAAATATTCCTGACTCGCACAGTTCAGGAGCGTATCTGTCCCAAGGCTCGATGCGGTCTCCTTGAGAGAACCGGCGATCTTGTCGCCCCAGAAATCGTAGAGGTTCGTTCCACGGCGCGTCTTCAGGCGGCTCCCCATTTCCAGACGATAGGGCTGGATCTCATCAAGCGGGCGGAGGACCCCGTAGAGGCCGGAGAGGATCCTGAGATGGTTCTGAGCCCAGTCGAGATCTTCCTTGTCGAGCGACCGGGCGTCGAGGCCGACATATGTGTCGCCTGCGAAGGCGAGCGCGGCGGGGCGAAGGGTTTCGGGGGCGGGATCGGCCTTGAAGTCGCGGAAGCGATCTCGGTTCAGCCGCGCGAGGCCATCGGAGAGGCGCATCAGCGCCTTCAGGTCCTCAAGGCTCAGTTGGCGAGCGTGGCCGGCGAGAATCTCGGCCTCGCGAGTGAAGGCGGGCGCGGTTCCGGGAAGGTCGGTGGCGGTCCAGTCGAGCCGCTTGGCAGGTGAGATGACGACGAGCATGGTTCCCCTATCGGAAAGCGCCCGAGGTCGGACACTATATCAACGCCTTGTTATTCTTCATGTTACCGCTGCGGGAAGCGACGAGCCCCCAGCTTCACAGGTTCTAGCACTGCGTTGCCGGAGGTCCACCCGCTGCTCAGGCGTCCGTCAGCACCTCGGCGAAGGCGTCACCGAAACGCTGCGCGAGACGGTCTCCGAGCAGGCGGTCGAGCTGGTGCCGGGCATCCGGTCCCAGCGCGGCAATCCGGGCGAGCAGCGCGGCGGAGCAGCTCATCGGCTTGCCGGTCCCGTCCTGCCCCCGAGCGAGTCGCGCCTGCACCGCGAGCAGCCGGTCGTAGGTCTCGCCGGCGGCGCGGCCGGCGAGCTTGCGCCGCGCCGGATGTGACGGTGCCGCGGCCTCGCCCGAGATCACCTCGAGAAAGGATGTGCCGTAGCGTTCGAGCTTGGCCGCGCCGACACCTCCGATGCCAGAGATCTCGTCGAGCGTGTGCGGCCGCGTCTCCGCCATTTCGATCAGGGTCCGGTCGGTGAAGATGATGTAGGCCGGCACGCCCTGCGCCTCGGCCAGCGCCCGGCGCTTGGCCTTGAGCGCCGAGAGAAGCGGCGCGGCCTCGTCCGAGACAAGCGCTTTCGCCGCCGGACGGCCTTGGCTCTTCGCCGCCGCGACAGTGTCTCGACGAAGGGTGATCCTGTCCTCTCCGCGCAGGATCGGGCGCGCGGCTTCGGTCATGCGAAGCGCCCCGTGACGTTCAGGATCGGGACGCATCAGGTCGCGGCCCATGATCTGCCGGAAGATCGCCTGCCATTCGCGCCGGTTGAATTCCCGCCCGACACCGAACGTCGGGAGGCCGTCATGGCCCCGCGCGCGGACCTTGTCGGTCTCTGTACCCAGCAGAATGTCGATGAGGTGCCCCGCGCCGAAACTCTCGCCGGTCCGGAGCGCGGCGGAGAGCGCCTTGCGTACGGCTTCGGTCGCGTCGAATGTTTCGGGCGGGCGGTCGCATAGATCGCAATTGCCGCAGGGTTCGGCCGCTTCGCCGAAGTAGCGCAGGAGCGCGACGCGGCGACAGCCCAGCGCCTCGGCCAGACCCAGAAGCGTGTTGAGCCGCCCGTGATCGGCGGCGCGGCGTTCGGGCGGGGCCGGGCTCTCGTCGATCTGCGCGCGGCGGAAACGGATGTCGTCGGGACCATAGAGTGTCATCGTCTCGGCCGTGACGCCGTCGCGGCCGGCGCGACCGATCTCCTGGTAGTAGGCCTCGATCGATTTCGGCAGGTCGGCGTGGGCGACCCAGCGGATATCGGGCTTGTCGATGCCCATGCCGAACGCGACAGTGGCTGTCACGATGAGACCGTCCTCCTGCTGAAACCGGGCCTCGACCCGGCGTCGCGCGTCGGGCTCCATGCCGCCGTGGTAGGCGGTGGCGGGGTGGCCGGCGTCATTCAGCGCGGCCGCGAGCGTTTCGGTCTTGGCGCGCGTGCCGCAGTAAACGATGCCCGACTGGCCCTTGCGCGCCGCGGCGAAGGCGAGGATCTGACGGCGCGGCTGGTCCTTCGCCGCGAAGGCGAGATGGATGTTGGGCCGGTCAAAGCCGCGAAGAAAGATTTCGGGCGCGCTGTCCCCGAAGAGCCGTGCGACGATCTCTGTCCGCGTTTCCTCGTCGGCGGTCGCGGTGAAAGCGGCGAGGGGGACGTCGAGCGCTTGCCGCAGTCCGCCGATGCGGAGGTAGTCGGGACGGAAGTCGTGGCCCCACTGGCTGACGCAATGCGCCTCGTCCACAGCGATGAGCGATACGCCGATGCGGCGAAGAAATGTCACTGTTCCGGCGGATCCGAGCCTTTCGGGCGCCATGTAGAGAAGCTTCAGCCGACCATCATCCAGCGCTTCGTGGACTGCTGCGGTCTCCTCCTCGGTGTTGCCGGAAGTGAGCGCCCCCGCCTCCACCCCAACCTCGCGCAACGCACGGACCTGGTCTCGCATCAGCGCGATGAGAGGCGAAATTACCACCGTAACGCCGTCGCGACAGAGCGCGGGAAGCTGGAAACAGAGCGATTTGCCGCCGCCTGTGGGCATGATGGCGAGCGTGTCGCGGCCCGCCGTCACAGCCGCGACGATTTCGGCCTGACCGGACCGGAAGTCCGGGAATCCGAAGACGGACGACAGGATCGCCTGTGGATCGGGCATTTGTCCGTTTTTCTCGCTGACTGCTCGTCAGGAGAGATCATTCCACATGAAGAATCGGTCAACAACCCCGAAGACAGCTCATACGAAGACGTAGGCGTTGTTGATGAGCACGATGCGGAGCGCGTAGACGCCGATCAGCGCCACGAGCGGGGCGAGGTCGATACCGCCGAGGTCGGGCAAGAACCGCCGGATTGGCTCGTAGAGCGGCTCGAGCAGGCGGTTGAGGCCGTACCAGATCTGCGAGACGAGCGGCTGACGCAGGTTGAGAACCTGAAAATTGATCAGCCAGCTCATGATGATGTGCGCGATCATTATGAACCAGACCACGTCGAGGATCAGGAGCAGGATCTGGAGTAGGGAAGTCATGGGCCGCCGTTCCGCTGATGTCCGACGCTACCTAAGTTCGGATCGCCCGCAAGGCAAGCGCCTGACACCGGCTGCGCCGCCCAGCCCGCGCGCCGGGTCTGAAATCCGTTGCGCCGAAGCATCGTCGCGGGCAAAGACCCTCAAGCGGCAGGGACATTTCGATGACGTATTCTCGCAAGCGCATCTGGGGCTGGTATTTTTTCGACTGGGCGTCGCAGCCCTACAACACGCTTCTTCTGACCTTCATCTTCGGCCCCTATGTCAACGAGCTTCTGGGGGACGGGACGGCCGCGCAGACCGCCTGGGGGTTCGGTGTCGGGGCGGCGGGCCTCGTGATCGCATTCCTCGCACCCGTTCTGGGGGCGATGGCCGACACGGCGGGAAGTCGGATGCGCTGGATCTGGGTCTTCTCGGCGATGTACGTCGCGGGAAGCGCGGGGCTGTGGTTCGCAGCGCCGGGGGATTTCAACCTCGTGCTGATCCTCGCCTGCTTCGCGCTGGGCCTCGTCGGGATGGAGTTCGCAACGACCTTCACGCACGCGATGCTGCCGTCGCTGGGATCGCGTGAGGATCTGGGACGGATTTCCGGGAACGGCTGGGCCTTCGGGTATCTCGGGGGACTTGTGGCGCTCGTCATGATG
>CAYTBD010000082.1:0-8748 GCA_964435755.1 uncultured Rhodobacterales bacterium | reverse complement strand
CGGGCCGCTGGACCCGGTCGCCCGACGCGCCCGGCACGGCCTTCACCCTACGCTTCGGCATCGACCGCGTCCTGACGGCGCGCGCGACCTTGGCCGGGCTGCGCGCCTTCGAGGCCGCCGCGGCCAGCGACCCCTACGCGGACAGCGACGATCTGCTCGACCTGATCGACCGGGACGTGATCGTCGTCTTCGTCGAAAGCTACGGCCGCACCAGCATCGACACGCCGTTCTACGCCGACCTGCATCGCGAGACGCTCTTGCGAAGCGAGGAGCGGCTGGCGGGCCTCGGCCTTTCCATGCGGTCCGGCTTCGCGGTCGCGCCGACCCGGGGAGGGCAGAGCTGGCTTTCGCATGCGACGCTGGCCAACGGGTTGTGGATCGACGATCAGACCCGATACGGCGCGGCGCTGGCCAGCGGGCGCGAGACGCTTTTCCACATTGCCGCGCGATCGGGGTTCCGGACCGCGGCGGTGATGCCCGCGATCACGCTCGACTGGCCGGAGTCCGCCCGGATGGGATTCGGCACGATCCTCGCGGCGAAGGATCTCGGCTACCGGGGCAAGCCGTTCAACTGGGTGACGATGCCCGACCAGTTCACGCTGGCGGCGCTCGACCGGCTCCTGCGGTCCGGCGCGGACGCGCGTCCGCTTTTCGCGCAGGTTGCGCTGGTGTCGTCGCACGCCCCCTGGGTGCCCGTTCCGGCGCTTCTCGATTGGGACACGCTGGGCGACGGAACGATCTTCGACGCGATCGCGGTCTCGGGTGACCCTCCGGACGTGGTCTGGCGCGACAGGGATCGTGTTCGGGCGCAGTACCGCCTCGCCGTCGATTACGCGTTGCAGACCATCTTCGACTACGCCGCGCGCCATGCCGCCGATCCGCCCCTTCTCCTCGTCGTCGGCGACCATCAGGCCGCCGGCTTCGTGGCGCTCGACGATCGCCCCGACGTGCCTGTCCATCTGATCGGTCCTCCGGCGCTCGTGGAGCGGGCCGCGGGATGGGGGTGGACGAAGGGCCTTGTTCCCGGGACCGGTGCGCCACCGCGTCCGATGGACGAAATTCGCGATCTCTTCATCCGGACCTTCACCACCGGGCCCGATCAGGAAGACGCGAGTTGAGGCGGCGCCCGGCATACCTGTGGCCAAGCGTCCTGCGGGCCATCCAGTTCGGCGTCGCGGCGGGGCTTCTCGCGATCCTCTGGCATGCCGCCGACGGGCGCGAGGCACTGCGCCTTCTGGCCGGCGCGGAGCCTGTCTGGCTCGCCGCCGCGGTCGCGGCCCTGACCGTGCAGACGGTTCTCTCGGCGCTCAGGTGGCGGTTGACTGCGGGGCGGCTCGGTATCGTGGTCAGCGTTCCCACCGCCGTTCGGGAATACTACCTCTCCCAGGTCGTGAACCAGTCGCTGCCCGGCGGAATGGTCGGAGACGCCAGCCGCGCCGTCCGCAGCCGGGCGCAGGCCGGTCTGGTGAAATCCGGCCAGGCCGTCGTTCTCGAGCGCCTCGTGGGGCAGGCTGCGATGTTCCTCCTGCTCGTCTCCGGGTTCACCATCACGTGGATCGCGCCGGGCGGGCTCGACTGGCCGCGGTGGGTCGCGCTCCCCGTCGCGCTCGCGATCGCCTGCGCGGTCGCGCTTCCCGGTGTGCTCTGGAGCGCCGCGCGGCTGCCCGGAGCCACCGGCCGCGCAGTGCGAGGCTTCCGGGACGCGATCGTCGCGGCGATCATGTCGAAAGGCGTCCTCGCGCGACAGGTGACGCTGAGCTTCGGGACCGCCCTGTGCAATCTTCTCGCCTTCGTGCTGTGCGCGGCGGCTCTGGGGGTCGCGTTGCCGCTCGTCGCGGTCGTGACGATCCTGCCGCTGGTCCTCTTCGCCATGCTCGTGCCGGTGTCGATCAGCGGATGGGGCCTTCGGGAAGGCGCGGCCTCGGCGCTGTTCCCGATTGTCGGGGCCACGGCGGCGGAAGGCTTCGCCACGAGCGTTGCCTTCGGACTAGTGTTCATCGCGGCGGTGCTCCCGGGCCTGATCCCGGTCCTGCTCGGTCGAAACCCGGGGAGCGTCGAGCCATAGACCGCACGCGGGGCATTTCGACCGTCCCGCACGGGTTGCCATCGCAGGTGCCCGATTTAGGCTTTGAACAACAAAGGGAAGTTCAACCATGATCCGATCCGCACTCACCCGCCGCCGTTTCCTTTCGACCGCAGGCGTGGCCGCCGGCGCCGCATCGCTCGGACTTGCGCCGGCCGCCGCACGCGCCCAGACGCCGGTCAGCCTCCAGCTTTCGTGGCTCCACTCGGTCCAGTTCGCCGGAAGCTACATCGCGCAGTCGCGCGGCTGGTGGCAGGATGACGGGCTCGATGTGTCGCTTCTGCCGGGCGGACCCAACGCGCCGGTCGAGCCGCCTGTCGTGTCGGGCGCGGCGCTCGTGGGAATTTCCGCCGCAGACTACACGGCGGCGGCGGTCGAGCAGGGTGCGCCGTTCAAGATCCTCGGTGTCGCGATGCAGAAGAACCCCTTCGTCATCGCCTCGCTCCCCGCGAAACCGGTGAACGTGCCCGGCGACCTCGAGGGCAAGCGGATCGGCATGGCGCTCGCCAACATGCCGGTGCTGCGGGCGCTGTGCACGCTCAACGGGGTCGATATCGATGCGATCGACGTGATCCCGACGCAGTATTCCGCCCAGCCGCTTCTTGCGGGCGAGGTCGACTGCCTTTTGTGCTGGGAGACCGATCTTCCCGTCGCGATGGCGATGCAGGGTGTCGAAAGCCTGACCATGCTCATGGCCGACCACGGTTACGCCCTGCATTCCCAGACCTACATCGCGACCGATGACAGTCTCGCCAACCGCCGCGCGGAACTGGTCGCGCTTCTGGCGGGTGAAGTGCGGGGCTGGGATGCCTACCGGGAGGACACCGACGCGGCGGCGGCCCTGACGGTCGGGAGATACCCCGACGCGGGTCTGGACCTTGCCACCCAGCAGCTCCAGGCCGAACGGCAGGTGCCGCTCATGTTTTCGGACCTGACGGACGCCTCCGGCTTCGGCTGGTGGACGGAAGACGCGGTCGCGGCCAACATCGAGACTCTTGCGCTGCTCGGGCGCACGGTGACGCCGGACCTCTGGGACCGGTCCATCCTCGAAGAAGTTCATGGGGCCTGACATGACAGCGCCGCCCGCCGTCGGGTGTGTCGGTCTGTCGAAGACCTTCGGCGGCGGCATGGAGGCCGTGCGGCCCTTCGACCTCGTCTTCGAGGCGGGAAAGACGACCGCGCTCGTCGGTCCCTCGGGATGCGGAAAGTCGACGATCCTGAGATTGATCGCGGGCCTGGAGGATCCGTCCGCGGGCCGGGTCGAGATCGCGGGCGCGCCGCCGTCGGAGACGCTGAAGTCCGCGGGTCTGTCGGTCGCGTTCCAGGATCCGTCGCTCCTTCCCTGGCGGACGGTTCGGGGCAACATCGAGCTCGCCCTGCGGCTTGCCCGGATGCCGGTGGACCGCGCCGCCGTCGATCAACTCGTCGCGCTCGTCGGCCTCGACGGCTTCGCAGATACCCGGCCCGCCGCGCTCTCGGGCGGGATGCGCCAGCGGGCCGCCATCGCGCGGGCGCTCGCCACCGGGCCGCAGCTTCTGCTGCTCGATGAGCCGTTCGGCGCGGTGGACGAACTGACACGGCGTCAGCTCGCCCAGGATCTTCCCCGGATCTGGGAGGCACGTGGCACGACGGCGCTGCTCGTCACGCATTCGGTGAGCGAGGCGGTGATGCTGTCGGACCGGATCGTCGTGCTTTCCCCCCGGCCGGCAGAGGTGGTCGACGACATCGCCGTCGACCTTCCGCGGCCGCGCGAGCCCGGGGTCGCGCGGCTGCCCGACTTCGCGGCTCTCGCGGACCGGGTGTCCGAGGCGCTCGCGCGCGGAATGGCCGCGGGCCGGCCGTCTCTCGCTGCGCAATGACGACTCTCGCGGCGTCGCTCTCGCCAAGGCAGGGCGGGATACCGTCGAGCGCCGTGGCGCTTGTCGGTATCCTGGCGCTCGTCTGTCTTTGGGAACTCGGCGCGCGGGCCTTGAGCGGCGCCTACGTTCTCGCGGCGCCGAGCGAAGTCGCGGTCTATCTCGTCGAGAACCGCGCGTTGATGGGGCGGAACCTCGCCATCACGCTGGGCAACGCGGCGGTGGGCTTCGCGATCGGCAATCTCGCGGCCATCCTTCTCGCGATGGTGGCTCTGATCTGGCCCCGCAGCGAGCGCGTCATAACCAGCCTCGCCCTTCTCGTGTTCTGCCTCCCGCTCGTCGCCACCGGCCCCATCCTGCGGGTCTTCTTCGGCCCCGGCGCGGGACCGGAGATCACCCTCGCCGCGCTCGCCGTCTACTACACGACCCTGATCCCTCTTCTCGTCGGCCTGCGCGCCGCACCGGCGGCGTGGTTCGACATGGTGCGGAGCTACGGTCGCGGCGAGGCGGCGACGCTCGTCCATGTCCGCACGATGGCGTCGTTGCCCTATCTCTTCGCGGGGCTCCAGATCGCCGCGCCCGCGGCCTTCCTGGGCGCGATGGTGGGCGAGTTCACGGGTGCGGAGGCCGGCATGGGCGTCCTGACGATCCGGGCGATGCGCGCCCTCGACGTCGAGATGACATGGGCGCTGGCCACGATCGCCACCGCCGTCGCGATCGTCGCCTATTCCGCGATAGGGCTGCTCGCGCGCCGCATCCTTCTGGACGCGCCGCCGGTGATCCTGACGGCCTCCGCCGGCGGCGCGGCCGGACGCGCCGGCGGCGGTGTTTCCGGAGTGGTCGTCGCGGTCGCCATAGCCCTTGCGGTCTGGTGGGCGGGGCTCGCCCTTCTCGACCTCAACGCCTTTTTCGCCAAACGTCCCGGGGACGTGCTCGACGCGCTCCTGTTCGCGCCCGACGCCGTCGCGACCCGCGCCACGCTCGCCGCGGCGCTCGGCGAAACCGCTGTGTTCCTTCTGCCGGGCTACCTCGCAGGTATCGCGGGCGGAGCCGTGCTTGCGATCCTCTTCACCCTCCTGCCCACTGTCGCCTCCGTCGCGATGCCCGCAGCCCTTGCGTTGAGATCCGTGCCCATCGTCACGACGGCGCCGCTCGTCGTGCTTGTCCTCGGCCGCGGCGCCACCGGAACGATCGTGCTTGTCTCGATCATGGTGTTCTTCCCGACGCTCGTCGCCTGTCTGCACGGGCTGAGGCAGGCTCCGGGACAGATCCTCGACGTCTTCGACAGCTATGGCGCCGGCGCGGTCAGCCGCCTCTTGCATGTGCGCGTCCCGGCGATGCTGCCCGCCTTCTTCGCCGCAGCCCGCATGGGCGTGCCGGCATCCGTCCTCGCCGTCACCGTCGTCGAGTGGCTGGCGACCGGGAACGGCATCGGGAGCCTGATGGCGATGTCCGCCTCGCTGTCCGACTACGACATGCTCTGGAGCGCGGTGGTGATCGTCAGCGTGCTGTCGGCGCTGGGCTATGCCGCGGTGGGACATGTCGAGCGGCGGGTTCTCCGGATCTACGCGCCCGAGCAGCTTGCATGACCTCCGTGCCGCCGCCCGTCGCCTTCGCCATACCGGGAGACATCGAAACCCTCACCGGCGGCTACATCTACGAGCGCCGGCTTCTCGAAGGTCTCCGGGCGGGCGGCCGCGAGGTCCGCCATCTGAGGCTCGGCGCGTCCTTCCCCGATCCCACGCCCGGGGATATGGCGGATGCGATCGCCCAGCTCCGCGAGGTCGAGCCGACCCGGCCGGTGATCCTGGACGGGCTGGTGTTCGGGTCGATCGACACGCGCGGGCTCGCGTCGGTCGGCGCGCCGATCGTCGCGATGATCCACCACCCGCTGGCGCTCGAGAGCGCGCTCGCGGAGGAGCGGCGCGCGCATCTCTACCGGACCGAGCGGGACAATCTCTCGCTTGCACGTCATGTTCTGGTGCCGAGCGCGCATACGGCCGGGATACTCCAGTCCGACTACGGGGTGGCGCGGGAACGCGTCACGATCGTCCGCCCGGGCACCGACCGCCCGTTCGGTCCCTCCGCGCCGGTGGAGCCACCTCTCATCCTCTCGGTCGGCATCCAGCACCCGCGCAAGGGACATGACATCCTGCTTCGGGCCCTGGCAGGAATCACCGATCTCGATTGGCGCGCCGTCATCGTGGGAAGCGCCTACGACGCGCCGCACGCCGGCGAGCTTGCCGAACTGCACGAAGAACTGCGACTTGGGCGCCGGGCCATCATCGCGGGCCGCGTTTCTCCCGACCGTCTCTCCGCTCTTTACCGCGCCGCATCGGTCTTTGCGCTGGCGACACGGTACGAGGGTTACGGCATCGTCTTCGACGAAGCGCTGGCGCATGGCTTGCCCACCGTGAGCTGCAGAACCGGCGCGGTGCCGCAGACGGTCCCCTCCGGCGCCGGACTGCTGGTGCCCCCGGAGCATCCCGAAGCCTTCGCGGAGGCGATGCGGTGCGTGCTGACGGACCGCGACCTCCGTCGGTCTCTGGCGGCGGCCGCGGCGCGCGCGGGCGGCGCTCTTCCCACGTGGGAGGAGACGGCGGAGACGGCTTCGGCGGAGCTTGACCGCCTTGTTCATGGTCTTCGAGGCCGGCGCCGGGGAGCCTGACGGTTCCACCGTGACGCGCGGTCGACGTCGCCTCGAGCCGGGCGAGGCGCCGTGGGATGGCGGTCTGCAGGCCATGCTCTTCCTCGGGACAGGGCTACTGGGCGAGGCCAGTGGCCTCGAGGTGCCGCATGGAGCCCGCGATGCCGCGTTTGTCGGCGAGTTCTAGGACGAGGTGCGGATGTGCGCCGGACCGTGCGAGCGCACGGAAGACCGCGTGCCAGCGAACCGTTCCTTCGCCGATCGCCCAGTGCCGGTCGGCGTAGCCGTCCGCATCCTGCAGGTGGACGTGGGCGAGATGCGCCCCGGCGGCATCGACGTAACGGTCGACGGGCGGCGCCCCGGTCGAGACATGGGCGTAGTGCGCATGTCCGGTGTCGAGGGACACCTGCACCGCGTCCGATCCGAAGCTTTCGGCGAGGTGCACCCGGTCGAGCGGGTCGGTGTCCTCGATATTCTCGATCACCAGGATGACGCCCTGATCCCCCGCACGCTTCACTGCGGGGCCGAGGCAGTCGTGCACGCGCTCGGTCATGCGGTCGCGGGCGCCGGGCAGGAGGTCGAGGTTGTGACCGTCCCACGTCGTGTAGGGCGAGTGGATCACCATCTGCGTCGCGCCGAGGGCGGCGCAGGCGTCGAGCCCCTGGTCGAGGCGCTTGCGGACGATTGCCTGCACGTCCGGGTCATTGGCGTCGATGGTGAAGCCGTAGAACGGGCCGTGGATGCCGAGCCGGCCCTTGTGGCCGTCGAGCAGCCGCTTGGCCTCGGCCACGAGCGGTTCCCAGTCGCCCGTGATGACGGCGGGATCGTGGAAGTCCTGGATTTCGACGTCGCGGTCGGCCTCGAGGATCCAGTCGCGCCAATCCGCGAGGTCCGCCACGTCAAGTGCCGCGCCGATGGTGGGTAAGGTCATGCAGGCCTCCGTTCGGGTTCGCGCAAGGCTTGTCCCCCGCGCATGACAAGAGCGTGACGCCCAGCCTACGGCAGGACCCCCAGCCAGAGCCAGACCGTGACGATGGAGGAGGCCGTGGCGATGAGGACGGCGGAGGCGGCGACCCGCATCGCCACGCCGTACATCGAGGCGAAGATGTAGGTGTTGATCCCCGGTGCCATGGCCGCGGTGAGGACGGCGGACCGGAACGCGTCCGTCGAGAGGCCCGTCGCGGTGCCCAGGGTCCAGACGACGGCGGGATGAAGCCCGAGGGAGACCCCGCAGATCAGGGCGATCACGCGGAGGTCGCCTTCGAGCCGGTAGCGGACGAGGACGCCGCCCAGACCGAAGAGGGCCGCGGGCAGGGCCGCGCGGATCAGAAGGTCGAGCGCGTCGGAGACGACGCCGGGGACGGGCAGGCCCGTCAGGTTGACGACGAACCCGAGGAGGATCGCGATGACGAGCGCATTTCGGAACATCGCGCCGAAGACCTTGGCGGCGGTGTTGCGGGCGGTGCCGCCCCGATTGCGGACGATCTCCATGACCGTCATCCCGAGGCCGTAGCAGAACGGCGCGTGGAGGGCGATGATCGCGAAGTTCGCCTCAAGCGAATCCGCCCCATAGGCGCGTTCGGTAATCGGCAGGCCGAGAAGGACGCTGTTGGAGAACAGGCAGGCGAAGCCGATCGCGATGGAGTCTTCCCAGGGGCGGCCGAAGAGCAGCCGGGCGCCGAAGAGACCCGCGACAAAGCCCGTCGTGGCGCCGGTGTAGAAGCTGAGAAGCAGCGGCGCGTTGAAGGTCTGGCCGAGGTCGAGCCGGGCGATGGCGGCGAAGAGCAGGCAGGGGATCGCGAAGTTCTGGGTGAACTTCATCAGGCCGTCCACGCCTGCGTCCGAGAAATAGCCGCGCCAGACGGCGAGGTAGCCTGCGCCGATCACGAGGAAGACCGGGAGGATGACCTCGAGCAGCGCCTGCACGTCAGACGTCGAAGGTGAGGGTCATCCCGTCGTAGGCGGGCGTGATGTGGGACGGCGTCTCGGCCTCGACCGTCTCGTAATCGAGATCGACATGCATGTTCGTGAGCACCGCATGCTTCGGCCGGACGCGGCCGATCCACTCCAGCGTCTTCTCGAGATGCGCGTGGGTCGGGTGCGGCGCGCGGCGCAGCGCATCGACGATCCAGCAGTCGAGGTCGTCGAGATGCTGCCACGCA
>CAYTBD010000081.1:0-8813 GCA_964435755.1 uncultured Rhodobacterales bacterium | reverse complement strand
ACCCGGGCCAGAACGTCGCGCGCCGTGTCGTCGGTGCCGAGCAGGTGGTTGGCGTCGGGTGGTGAGGGGGCCGCGCGGCCGATGTCGTTGATCGTGTTGTAGCTGTAGGGAATGGGCGGCCAGAGCATCCAGCCGGCCTCGACCGGCCGACCGTCGACGATGGCGGTCTCCCCGCTCGCGATGATCTCCTCGGGCTCGTCGAAACACGCCTCCAGCCCGCCCGAGGCGATCAGGCACTGTACCTCGATGTCGCTGTAGACGGCCTCCGTCCGAAAGTCCCCGCCGAAGGCGGTTTCGGGATAGAACTGGAAAATCGGCATGTGCCAGTCGCCGCGATACTGCACGAGGATCGGCTTGTCGTTGGCGATGAATTCCGCGATCAGCGACAGCCCGAAGAGGAGCGCGAAGATCCAAAGCGACCAGTAGGCGCGGCGGTTCCGCGTGAAGTTCCGCCAGCGGCGCTGGTTGAGCGGCGACAGCCACATCCGCCGCCGCTTCGGCAGGACGGGCGGGGGCGCGAGATGTCCGCCGGCCGCGGGATGGGGCGGAGGCGTCTCGATGCCCGGCTGGGTCGGCTCCAGCGTCTCGTCGTGGCGATAGTCGGGATGGGCCATGTCAGACCTCCCGCCGCTCGAAGTCGATCCGCGGATCGATGAAGACGTACATCAGGTCGGAGAGAATCCCCACGACGAGGCCGATCAGTCCGAAGAAGAACAGCGTGCCGAAGATCACCGGATAGTCGCGGGCGACGGCGGCCTCGAATCCGAGACGGCCGAGGCCGTCGAGCGAGAAGATCGTCTCGATGATGAGTGAGCCGCCGAAGAAGACGCCGATGAAGACGGCCGGGAATCCCGCGATGACGATCAGCATCGCGTTCCGGAACACATGGCCATAGAGCACGCGCCCCTCCCTCAGGCCCTTCGCCTTCGCCGTGACGACGTACTGCTTCTTGATTTCGTCGAGGAACGAGTTCTTCGTCAGCAGCGTCAGCGTCGCGAAGGCCGAGATCGTGGAGGCCAGCACCGGCAGCGTGATGTGCCAGAAGTAGTCGGCGATCTTGCCGAGAAGGCTCAACTGCTCCCAGTTGTCGGAGGTCAGTCCCCGCAGCGGGAAGATCTGCCAGTACGATCCGCCGGCGAAGAGCACGAGAAGCAGGATCGCGAACAGGAAACCCGGAATCGCGTAGGCCACGATGATGAGACCGGAGGTCCAGGTATCGAATTGGGATCCGTCCTTCACGGCTTTCCGGATGCCCAGCGGAATCGAGACGAGATAGGCGATCACCGTCGACCAGAGGCCAAGCGTGATCGACACCGGCATCTTCTCGAGCACGAGATCGATCACGCTGATCGACCGGAAGTAGCTCTCTCCGAAGTCGAACTGGATGTAGTTCCACATCATCGTCAGGAAGCGTTCGAGCGGCGGCTTGTCGAAGCCGAACTCGCGTTCGAGCTCGGCGATGAAGTCGGCGGGCAGGCCGCGCGCCCCGACGTAGCCTTCGCCGCCCCGTTCGACCAGTTCGGTCCCGGTGCCTGCGATCCCCTCGAACACGTCTCCACCGCCCTCCATCCGGGCGATGATCTGCTCGATCGGACCGCCGGGGACGAACTGCGTGAGGCTGAAGTTGATGATCATGATCCCGATCAGCGTCGGGATCACGAGCAGCAAACGTCGGAGGATGTAAGCTCCCAAGAGCCGGCTCCTATGCGGTCAGAGCGCGCCCGCCTCGCGCAGGGCGTCGGCCGCTTCGGCGTCATACCACCAAAAGTCGACCACGCCGAGCGCGAGGGGCGGAATTTCCGGATGACGGTACATGTCCCAGTAGGCAACCCAATGTTCCTGATTGGACCATTGCGGCACCCAGAAGCCGTGCGCGCGCAGCACCCGGTCGAGCGCGCGGACGCGCGGACGCAGTTCGTCGAGCGTTTCGGCATTGATGACGAGGTCGATCAGCCGGTCGACGGCCGGATCCTGGAGCGCCATAAGGTTTCGCGAACTGTCCTGTGCGGTTTCGCTTGCGAACCACTGGCGCAGGCCGCTGCCCGGCTCGAAGCCCTGGCCCGGGGACAGGTTGACGAGATCCCAGTCACCCGAGCGCCGGCGCTCGACGTATTGCGCCGTGTCGACCCGCTCGAGCCGGGCGTTGATCCCGATTTGGCGCAGGTTCTCGACATACGGATTGACGACGCGGTCGAAGGACGGGCTCTGCTGGAGGATGACGAGGTCCAGTGTCTCGCCGGCCTCGTTGCGAAGGAGGCCATCGGGGCCGGGCGTCCATCCCGCGTCCTGGAGAAGACCGGCGGCACGACGCAGCACGCGACGCGACGGCAGGTTCTGCTCCGCGTCGTTCTCGGGCGGCATGACGGCGGGCTCTGTCAGGATGCTTTCATCGAGCAGCCCCTCGGCGACGAGCGGCTCCAGGAGCGCGCGCTCGTCCTCGGTCGGTTCGCCTTCCGCGGCGAGATCGGACCCGCCCCAGAACGAAGCCGGCCGGTCGTAGAGCCCGTAGAACAGCGTCTCGTTCGACCACTCGAAGTTGAAGAGCATCCGCACCGCGTCGCGGACGCGCGGGTCCTGCCATTTCTCGCGGCGCAGATTGAAGACGAAGCCCTGCGCCGTCGTGATGTTCCCGTCCGGCAACGACTCGACCTCGACCCAGCCGTTCTCGACGGCGGGGAAGTTGTAGGCGGTCGCCCAGATCCGCGAGGTGTTCTCGATGCGGACGGTGTAGGCGGCGGCCTTGAAGCCTTCGAGCGCGGCCGAAGAATCGGCGAAGTACTCGATGCGGACCTCGTCGAAATTGTGCCGCCCCCGGTTCTTGGGCAGATCCGCGCCCCACCAGTTCGGGTTTCTCTCGTAGACGATGTTGCGTCCGAAATCGGCCTCCTTGAGGACGTAGGGGCCGGTTCCGAGGAACGGCTCGCTGGTCGACTCGTCGAGCCGCGCGCCCGTCTCCTCGAACCAGTCCTTCGAGAAAGGGTTCCAGAGGCCGACGAGGCTGACCCGGTCACGCATCGGCGCTTCCTCGTTGAAGTCGAAGCGAAGCTGGTAAGGCCCTGTTACCGTCACACTCTCGAAATAGCCTTCGACGACGTTGCGGAACTCCGGAATGCCCTGCTCGAGGAACAGGTCGACCGTGAACTTGACGTCCTCGGCCGTCATCGGACGGCCGTCTGCGAATGTGACGTCCTCACGGAGATTCACGACTACCCATTCGAGACTTTCGGGGTATTCGACGGTCGTGCAGAGGTAGCAGTAGATGCCGTAGGGGTCGTCGGCAGCCGAGATCATGATGTCTTCGTACATCAGGTCGGTGCTTGCCGCCGCGACGCCCTTGCGCGTGTAGATGTTGAAGCTGTCGAAGCCGCCCTGCGCGGCGAGGCTGATTTCGCCGCCTTTCGGTGCGTCGGGGTTCACGTACGAGAACGGCTCGTCGGGTCCGTACTTCAGCTCGCCGAAGCTCGAATAGCCGTGCGAGACGATGACGTCCTCCTCCTCCGACTGTGCGAAGGCGAGGCCGGTCGTCCACATGAGGGCCATCAGGGCGAGCAGGGAGAATTTCAGAGACCTGCGGCGCATCCGGTCGCTCCGGGCGCTGATATCGGCGATGGCGCGGGGCCTGCGACTGTGCATTGGTCGGGTTTCCTCCCTCGTGCGGATGTCTCGGACCTTTCCTTACTTAGGCTACTCCCGCTGAAGTCGAAGGTACAAGTTGAGAAAACGTGATCGGTCCTCGATCGCGGAGCGGCGGCGCGGCATGCCACTGAAAAAGGCCGCACGATGACGCGCGGCCCAAGAGGTGGTCCCTTCGGGGGTCAGCCGTCGGTCGTGGCGAGATAGGCAATGAGATCGGCGCGGTCCTCGATGTCGGCGAGGCCTGAGTAGCTCATCGACGTTCCCGGAGCGTAGGCGCGCGGGTTCTCGATGAACGCACTGATCTCTTCGGGCGTCCACGTGCCCTCGAGCCCGGAAAGCGCGTCTGAGTAGCCGAAGCCGTCCACGGCGGCGATCTCGCGGCCGACGACGCCATCCAGATGCGGTCCGGTTCCGTCGGTTCCGTCGAGCCTGTGGCAGGCCTGGCACTGCCGCCAGAGCCGTTCGCCCGCTCCGGCATCGGCCGACGCGAAGACGGTTTCGAAGCTGACCTCTTCGACGACTTCTTCCGTCACGTCGGCTTCGCCGGTATCGATGACGTAGGCCTGTTCCTCTCCCGCGACGCGGTAGAGCCCGTCCGCGGCCCAGTTTCCGAGAAGGAGGATGAGGAGCATCGTGCAAAGCGCGCCGACGGCCTTTGTCATCGTCAATGTATCGAACATGCTTCGTCCCACTCCCGCGAAAAGTCCGGCGCTATGTATCCGCTTCCCTTGATGGACCGCAAGGGATAAGAGCCGCGACCAAACGACCATAGGACGAGGGTAACACAGCGGAAATGACGGGACGCATCGCTTTCCAGGGAGAGCCGGGCGCCTATTCGCATCAGGCGTGCCACGAAACCCATCCCGAGATGGAGGCGATCCCGTGCAGGACCTTCGAGGATGCGATCGAGGCCGTCCGCCGGGGGGATGCGGGTCTCGCCATGCTGCCCGTGGAGAATTCGACCTACGGGCGCGTGGCCGACATCCATCGCCTCATGCCGCAGAGCGGGCTTCACATCGTCGAGGAGTCCTTCGTCCGCGTGCATATCAACCTGCTCGGCGTGAGGGGGGCCAAGGTGGCCGACGTCCGCCGCGCGTTCAGTCACCTCGTGCTCATCCCGCAATGCGCGACGTTCCTCCGCGAGAACGGGATCGAAGGCGTGGTCGCGACCGACAACGCGACCGCCGCGCGCGAGGTCGCCGCGAACGGCGATCCCGCGACCGCGGCGCTCGCCTCCGAACTCGCGGGGGAAATCTACGGGCTCGACGTGCTCGCCCGCCACATCGAGGACCAGAAGCACAACACGACGCGGTTCCTCGTCATGTCGCGCGAGCCCGACTTCCGGCGCCGCGGCAAGCACGGGATGATCACCTCTTTCGTGTTCCGGGTCCGCAACATCCCCGCCGCGCTCTACAAGGCGATGGGCGGCTTCGCGACGAACGGCGTGAACATGACCAAGCTCGAAAGCTACATGGTCGACGGCTCGTTCTCGGCGACGCAGTTCTATGCCGACATCGAGGGGCATCCCGACGACCGCAACGTGCAGCTGGCTCTCGAGGAACTCGACTATTTCACGTCCGAACTGAAGCTGCTCGGCGTCTACCCGGCCGATCCGCGGCGCCGGTAGGGGCGGTCCCGGCTCAGTCCGACGGCCGGATCCCGTCGGCGTAGGAGCGCACCGCGCTGGCGAAGCGGTCGTCGAGCCGGCCCTTGGCGAGGCGGAGCGACTTCACGAGAATGCGCGCCGACATCGTCGAGGGACGGAACTCGAGCCCGATCCGGACGCGCGACCTGGTGTCTTTCACCGCAATCACCTCGACCTCGAGACGGCCCTCGAGGCCGCCGACGCTGAGGTCGGCGTCGTAGCCCGTGGGCGGGTCGAAGCGGACGATCTCGCCCCGCATCTCGCGCGCTCTCCCGTTCCAGACGAAACGGGCATGCCAGGCGAGACCGCGGTCGAAGGTGTGGCCGTGATCGATGCGCTGGACCTCTGCGCCGCGGTGCCTCGCCCGTTCCGCGTAGGCGTGGAAATCGGAGAAGGCGGCGAAGGTCCGCTCCGCCGGTGCATCCACGTCTGCCTGTGTCGAAAACTTCATGAGGGGTCAGTCCAGTCGGTCGGCGAGCCACGCCGTGATCAGGAAATTGGCGATCGACCCTTCCCGCGCGGGCTTCATCGTCCCGTTGCGCCCTGCGAGGATGTCGAGCATCTCCTCGCGCGGAACCCATCGGGCATCGTCAAGCTCCGCCGGGTCGACCGTGATGTCGCGGCTTGTCGCCTCGCCGCGGCAGCCGACCATCAGCGACGAGGGAAACGGCCAGGGCTGCGAGGCGAGGTAGTCGACAGGTCCGACCCTGATGCCCGCCTCCTCGAAGACTTCGCGCCGTACCGCGCCCTCGAGGCTCTCGCCCGGCTCCACGAACCCGGCGAGGAGAGAGTACATCCCCTGCGGCCAATGCGGCGAGCGCCCCATCAGCACGTCGTTCCCCGAGAGGATCAGCATGATGACGACTGGGTCCGTGCGCGGAAAATGCCGCGTCCCGCAAGCGGGGCAGCGCCGCTGCCAGCCAGCGTCCTCGATCCGGCTTCGCTCGCCGCAGCGGGCGCAAAACCCGTGGCTCTCGTGCCAGCCGAGGATCGCCTTCGCGGTGGCGACGATCTCGGCGCCGCGGGGTTCGAGCCGGGTCATCGTCGCGCGAAGCTCGGCGAAGACGTGGTCGTGCGGCAGGTCGGGGTGGATCTGGACCGACGGATCGAAGAAGGCGCCGACGGTGTCGGGAATCTCGGGAGGCTCCCAGTCCGAGATATCGACCGCGAAGCGTGGCGCAAAATCGTCGAGACCGAGGAAGACCGGCGTCTCGTCGGCGGCGGCAAGCACCCTGTGATCGGGCGCGAGCCAGCCGGGCGCCCTGTGCTCCCCGACGAAGAGCGGCTTGCCGCGCCAGATCGGGAGAACGCGCGCTGCGGCATCCTTCAGCATGTCAGAGAGCGCGGCGGCATCGGCGCGCAGATGCGCCGCCCGGTCGAGCCCCGAACCTCCGAATGTCACGCTCTCCGCAATCCGCATGGTCGCTCTCCCTCCGGCCTCCCTCTGCCATGGCGCCGGGCCATTGGCAAATCCACCGGACACGGGCTCTTCTCGAACAACAGCCGGCCGAGCGGAGGCGGCGGTTTCCGGGCGTCAGGGGCGAGGCACTCCTCTTCGCGGGGCGCGACACGTCCCGCGATGCGTTGTGCGCGGTATTGTCCAGCAGGGCGCGATCGACGCCGACGGAAACTCGACCGTCGCGTCCGGATCAGTCCGCGCGCACGGCGAGACGCCGTGGCGCCAGCATATAGGGCGCCACGACACCGCAGGTGTCGGCGAGAGGCAGGAGTGTTGCAGGGACGTCCATCCCGGCAACCTCCCGCATGAACGCGCGGCGCTTCCCGATGCGGTCCGAAACGGCGGGATGCGCCTCCATCAGCGTCACGGCGAGATCATCCTCGGCGATGACGTAGCCGTCCTCCATCCGGGTCGAGCCGTAGACCGGATGGTCCGGGATCACGTCCATCTGCATCGCCATGCCCGAACGGATCGGCAGGTCTGACTCCGGGAAGATCGGCGACGAGATCCACTCGTCCGTCCCGATCAGGTGGCCGGGATTGAGGGTGACGCCGTAGCCGGGCAGCGCCTCGTCCATCGCCGACTGCACGTCGCCGCCAACCGTGCCGGGCCGCATCATCGAACACCAGGTGGACATCGCGTCGATGTAGGGGCCGACGAAAGCCTCGACGTAGTCGCGCGCCGCGTCCGGCAGATCCTCCGGCCCTTCGGCGATCCACCCCGCGCGGCAGATATTCGCGCCCCAGTGGCAGATGTTGAAGCTGAGTGTCCGTCCGCGCTCGATACGCGCGCCGGAGGGTCCCGAAAGCCCCAGCGGCCGGCTGCCCGTCGCGAAGGTCACGTGACAGCCAAGGGGCAGGCCGCCCAGACCGGCCGCCGCGACCGCTTCGAAATCCGTCATGCCCTCGCGCAGCGCGAAGCTCAGCCGCCGCACCGCAGCCGCCGCCATGTGGTTGGCGAATTCGAGCCGGGGAATGTCGTCGACCGTCACGACGCTCCGCAGGCCGTGGCCGGGATGCATGAAGAGATGCGTCGCATTCACCACCTCGTCCGCCCGCGCGCGCAGGAGGTCGGCGATCAGCGAGGGGATCTCGAGCGCGTGCTCGGCGTTGCCCACCTCCTCTGCCGACCAGTACTTCCACCCGACCGTGCCGATACGCCCGCCGCGCGGCAGCGCCTGGTCGAGCAGCACGTCGAGCCGGTCGCCGTCGCGCGGCTGGGAGAGCAGCGAGAACGACGCGCAATGCGCCGCGGCTATGTCCTCCGCCTCGACCGCGGGGGAGATCGCGGTGTAGGGCAGGCACTCGTTCCCGGCCATGAGGAGCGGCGCGCCCTCCGGCAGGACAACCATGAGCGCCTCCTCGAAGCGCGGATCGAAACCGCTTGCCCAAAGCAGATTCGCCGAATGCTCCCTGTCGCCGTAGATCACCAGCGCGTCGAGCGCGGACATCTCCATCGCCGACCGGATCAGCGCGAGCCGCGCGGCAAGCTCGGCCCGGCTTACCGGCGCCGGCACGTCGGGCGCACCGAAATCCGGCCAGTCGTGGTCGATGAGGGTCACGGGCATCATGAGTCTCCAGTCGGTGTGCGAACGACCCTACCCGCGCCTCCGTTCCGTGTCTCGGCTCCTCCGAAATAGGCAGGTCGTTAAACCCTTGCTCAAAATCCGGGCAATGATAGTTTCGGCGGCATCGGGCGAGGGCGGGCTCTGG
This sequence comes from uncultured Rhodobacterales bacterium, assembly GCA_964435755.1. Classification (GTDB taxonomy): domain Bacteria; phylum Pseudomonadota; class Alphaproteobacteria; order Rhodobacterales; family Rhodobacteraceae; genus DAINOF01. The sequence continues at coordinate 361 of CAYTBD010000081.1, read as the reverse complement.
CATCCCCCTCGCTCCACCGAAAAGATACGCGTCGGAAAACGACGTATCCGACAGAGGAGAATACCCTTGTTCCATCGTGCCATCACGGCAGCGGCCGGCGTAATGATTGCCGCCACCGCCTCCGCGCAGACGCAGCTTCCCTTCGCGCTCGACTGGAAATTCGAAGGACCCGCGGCGCCCTATTTCGTCGCCATCGACAACGGCCACTTCGCCGACGCGGGTCTCGAGGTCACGGTCGAGGCCGGCGACGGCTCGGTCAACACGATCCCCAAGATCGCCACGGGCGCCTTCCCCGTGGGCTTCGGCGACATCAACACCGTCATCAAGTGGTTCGATCGAGGAACGATCGGCGGTTTTCGTT
>CAYTBD010000080.1:8630-8866 GCA_964435755.1 uncultured Rhodobacterales bacterium | reverse complement strand
TTTCCGACAGCGTCCCGATCTGGTTCACCTTGACCAGAAGCGAGTTCCCCGCGCCCCAGTCGATCCCCTGCTTCAGCCGGTCGGGGTTCGTGACGAAGAGATCGTCACCGACGAGTTGCACCGTCTCGCCCAGCACCTCGGTGAGCGTGGCCCAGCCGTCCCAGTCGTCCTCGGCGCAGCCGTCCTCGATCGAGATGATCGGGTAGGTCGAGACGAGCGCCTGCAGGTAGGCCACG
>CAYTBD010000080.1:7967-8620 GCA_964435755.1 uncultured Rhodobacterales bacterium | reverse complement strand
CGTCATGGTCTGGCCTTCGCCCGCCATGACGTACTGCCCGTCCCTGTAGTACTCGGTCGCCGCGCAATCGAGCGCGAGGCAGATGTCCTGGCCGGGCGTGTAGCCGGCCTTCTCGACCGATTTCAGGATGAAATCGAGCGCGTCGCGGGTGGATCCGAGGTTCGGCGCGAAGCCGCCTTCGTCGCCGAGGCCGGTGGACATGCCCGCCGCCGAGAGCTCCTTCTTCAGCGTGTGGAATACCTCCGATCCCATGCGGACCGCTTCGCGGATGTTCTCCGCCGAGATCGGCATGATCATGAATTCCTGGATGTCGATGGGGTTGTCGGCGTGTTCGCCTCCATTGATGATGTTCATCATCGGCACCGGCAGGACCCGGGCGGAGGTGCCGCCCACGTAGCGGAAGAGCGGCTGCATCGAGGCATCGGCCGCCGCCTTCGCGCAGGCGAGCGAGACGCCGAGGATCGCGTTCGCGCCGAGCCGTCCCTTGTTGTGCGTGCCGTCGAGCTCCATCATCATCGCGTCGATGGCTTCCTGTTCGGTCGCGTCCTCGCCGACGAGCGCCTCGGCCAGCTCGCCGTTGACCGACGCCACGGCCTCGAGCACGCCCTTGCCCATGTAGCGGCTCTTGTCGCCGTCGCGCCTCTCGACCGCCT
>CAYTBD010000080.1:0-7957 GCA_964435755.1 uncultured Rhodobacterales bacterium | reverse complement strand
GCGCGCCGGTCGACGCGCCCGACGGCACCGCGGCGCGGCCCATCGTGCCGTCTTCGAGGATCACGTCGACCTCGACGGTGGGGTTGCCCCGGCTGTCGAGGATTTCGCGGGCGTGGATGTCGATGATCGTGCTCATGGGGGACCTTCCCGGTGCGAAGTGGGTTCGGCAGCGGTTTACCGAAGGGGGTCCATCTTTGGAAGGCCGCGTTTCACCCGGGCCTCGCGCAGGATGGTGTAGAGCCCCGAGGCCACGACGATGGCGCCGCCGATCAGGGTGAAGGCGTCGGGGCGTTCGCCGAAGACGGCGAAGCCGAGGACCAGCGCGAAGAGCAACCGGGTGTAGCGGAAGGGCGTGACCACGCCCACCTCGCCCACCCGCATCGCCGCCGTGATCGCGTAGTAGCCGGCGATGCCGCAGACGATGGCGGCGCCGACGAAGACTGCGCTGCGGGCGTCGGGCGCGGCGACGGGCCCGGTGAAGAGGCTCATCACGAGGCCCGTGGGGATCAGCACGGCGAAGCCGTAGGCGGCGAGCTGGATGTTCGACAGGCTCTTCGGCGCGGCCCGCGTGCCGAGGTCGCGCGCCGCGAAGCCAAGCGTGCCCACGAGCGTGAAGAGAGACGCGGCCGTGAACCCCTCAAGGCCGGGCCGGAGCACGATCAGGACGCCGAGGAAGCCCGCCAGGATCGCCGCCCAGCGGCGCCAGCCGACATGCTCGCCGAAGACGAATGCCGCGCCGAGGGTGACGAAGAGCGGCGAGGCCTGCAGAATCGACGAGGCGTTCGAGAGCGGGGTGAGCGTGATCCCGAGGAAGTATCCGGTGCGGCCGATGACCTCGAAGGCGGCGCGCAGGACGATCGGCCGCGACATCGTCTCGGCCGTGACGAGCGGCTGGCCGCGCGCGCGCGTCAGTCCCGCGAAGAACAGGAACCCGCCGAGCCCGAAGACCGCGATGATCGGACCGAGCGGCAGCGTGTCCGAGGCGAGTTTGACGAACGTGTCCTCGAGGGCGAAGCCCGCCATCGCGGCGATCATCCAGATTATGCCGCGAAGGTTCTCCATCCCGCTCCGTTCCCGCGCCCCAAGGGCTTCGCCTAGCCTGTCGCCGCGGCCGGCGAAAGCGTCAAACGCGACGGAACAGCTGGACGCGGCCGAGGTTCTCCCCGGTGAATGCCCGGATATGCGAGGAGGTGCAGGCATGACCAACGACATCGAAGCGGTCCGCGAGGAAATGGCGGCGCGCGCCCGGCCCTTCGCCGACGCCGAGGGTCTGGCCGATCTGGTGGAGCGGTTTGCCGGCCGCCGCGTGGTCTGCCTTGGCGAAGCGACGCATGGCACGTCCGAATTCTACCGCGCCCGCGCCGCGATCACCGAGCGGCTGGTCCGCGATCACGGCTTCCGCATCGTCGCGATCGAGGGCGACTGGCCGGACGCGGCCGCGTGGAACGCGACGATCGGCGGCCATCCGGCGCCACGGGGCCCCGAGGAGCCGTTCTCCCGGTTTCCGCGCTGGATGTGGCGGAACGCGGAGGCCCGGGATCTTCTGGAGCGCCTGCGGTCGTTCAACAGGGCCCGGCCGGACGATGACCAGGCCGGCTTCTACGGGCTCGACATGTACAGCCTGTGCGCGTCGATCGACGCGGTGCTGGACTATCTCGAAATGTCCTCGCCCGAGGCGGCGCGGGACGCGCGGGAACTCTACGGCTGCCTCAAGCCCTATTGCGGGGATCCGGGCCAGTATATCCGCAAGGTCGCGGGCGGCGCCAAGGCGTCCTGCGAAGAGGCCGTCGTGGAGGTCCTCGGCACCCTCCTGAGGGAGCGGCTGGAGGACGGCGAGGCGGTGTTCGGCGCCGAGCAGAACGCCCGGCTCGTGGCGAATGCCGAAGCCTACTACCGGAGCATGTATTCCGCCTCCGAACGGTCGTGGAACCTGCGCGACACCCACATGTTCGAGACGCTCGAGCGGCTGATGGCGCATCACGGGCCCGAGGCGCGGGCGGTGGTCTGGGCCCACAACAGCCACGTCGGCGACGCCCGGGCGACCGAGATGGGCACGCAACGGGGCGAACTCAACATCGGCCAGCTCGTCCGCGAGCGCTGGGGGCAGGAGGCGGCGCTGATCGGGTTCTCGACGGACACCGGCACGGTCGCGGCCGCGAGCGACTGGGGCGCGCCGATGGAGCTCAAGTCGGTCCGGCCGGCGCTTCCCGGCAGCTGGGAGGACTGCGCCCGGCGAACCGGGATCGACACGTTCCTGCTGGATCTCGCGGGGGCGCCGGAGCTTTTCCGGCAGGAGCGGCTCGAACGGGCGATCGGCGTGATCTACCGGCCCGAGACCGAGCGGCTGTCGCATTACTTCGACGCGCGGCTGGCCGACCAGTTCGACGCGTGGGTCTGGTTTCGCGAGACGCATGCCGTCAGGGCCGACGAGGGCATGCCGCGCGCGGAGGAGCCCGAGCTGTTTCCCTTCGGCGTCTAGATCGGCGGCAGGCCCGGCCGTCTCACGCCGGGCGGGTCTGCGAGGGGGTCAGCGCGTCTTCTTCGGCACGCCGTAGAGTTCGAGCTTGTGGCCTCTCAGCTCGTATCCCAGCTTGTCGGCGATCCTTTCCTGAAGCGCCTCGATCTCGGCGTCCACGAACTCGATCACCTCGCCCGAATTGATGTCGATGAGGTGGTCGTGATGGTCGCGCTCGGCATCCTCGTAGCGGGCGCGGCCGTCGCCGAATTCGAGCTTCTCCAGTAGCCCGGCCTCCTCGAAGAGTTTCACCGTCCGGTAGACCGTCGCCAGCGAGATCCTCGGATCGACCGCCGAGGCCCGGTTGTAGAGTTCCTCGACATCCGGGTGCCCGTCGGTCTCGTCGAGCACGCCCGCGATGGTCCGCCGCTGGCCGGTCATGCGGAGGCCTCTGGCCTCGGCGCGGGCGATGATCGGTTGCGACATGGCCATCCTTTGCCGTTGGTCCATCTGATTAGACGATTGGCGCGTCGCATTGAACCCCTCAGAGCGTCAGGCGGCCCTCCATGACCCTGCGGGCGGATCCGGCCACGGTGACGCCGTCGGGCCCGGCCTCGATCCCGATCCGGCTCGGGCGTCCCATCTCGAGACCCTGCGCGATGTCGAGCGTCACGGCCGTGCCGTCCTCGCTGGCCAGAAGCGCGCCCAGAGCGGCGGCGGCGCTGCCGGTGGCGGGATCCTCGGGGATGTCGTCGAGCGGGGCGAACATGCGCATGCGGATATCGCCGCCGTCGCGGACATAGGCCGCAACCGCGAAGTCGAACGGCAAGGGGTACCTCGCCGCGGCGGCAAGAAAGGCCTCCCGCCGGGGACCGGCGCGGGCCAGAGGCTCCAGGCCGGTGAGTTCCGCGAACACGAACGGAAGCCCGACCGAAGCGACGACCGGCGGAACCCGGTCGGTGCGGATGTCATCCCTGAACAGGCCAAGACAGTCCGCCACGACCGCCGCCTCCGGCGTGTGCAGACGCTCCAGCGGCCGCGTCGTGCGGAACCGCGCGGCGCCGTCCCCGGCGTGGCAGGGAACCGGACCGACGCCCAGTTCGAGGATCATGTCGCCCGGCCGGCCGAGATCGGCGAGCGCGATGGCGGTGCCGATGGCCGGATGCCCTGCGAAGGGCACCTCGCGCGTCGGGGTGAAGATCCGCACCCGCGCGGCATGAGCGGGATCCTCCGGCGGATAGACGAAACTCGTCTCCGAGAAGTTGAATTCCCGCGCGATCTTCTGAAGCAGCGCGGCGTCGAGCGCGGTCGCGTCGGGGATCACGGCGAGCGGGTTGCCGCCGAAGACAGTGTCCGTGAACACGTCGTAGACGAGATATGCGGTCATCGGCCTCTCCTTTTCCGGCCTCAGCGCTAGCACCGCCGGACGCGCGCCGCCAGCCGTTGACATTCCGGGCACGCGGGCCTTGTTTGGCCGCGCGTTCAGGGAGGTCTCATGCCGCGCAAGGAACAGATGGACGCCTTCGGGGCGGTCTCGCTCGTCATCTTCGCGGCGCTCTTCGGCTTCAATCAGGTGGTCATCAAGACCGTGAACGAAGGCTTTCAGCCGGTCTTCGCCTCCGGCCTCCGCTCGCTCGGGGCGATCCCGCTCATCGTCCTCTGGGCGCTCTGGCGCGGGCGAAGCCTGCGGATCACGCCCGGCACCGTGCCGGCGGGGCTGCTTCTCGCCACCTTCTTCACCGTCGAATTCCTTCTCCTGTTCGTCTCGCTCGATCTCACCACCGTCTCGCGCATGAGCGTGATCTTCTACTCGATGCCGATCTGGCTGTCGCTCGGGGCCCATTTCCTGATCCCGACGGAGCGGATGTCGAAGCGCAAGGCCGCGGGGCTCGCGCTCGCCTTCGCGGGCGTGGCCTGGGCGATTCTCGACCGGCCCGCGGGGCAGGGGGAGGCGTCGCTCGCGGGCGACCTCTGCGCGCTCGGCGCGGCGATCGGATGGGCGGGGATCGGGCTCACGCTTCGCACGACGGCGATCCAGCGCGAGACCCCGGAGGTGCAGCTTCTCTGGCAGCTCTGTCTCTCGGCGGTGGTGCTGATCGCGGTCGCGCCGCTCTTCGGCCCGCTCCTGCGCGACCCCGCGCCGATCCACTATGCCGGCATGGCCTTCCAGATCGTCGTGATCGCCTGCGCGGCCTTCATCTTCTGGCTCTGGCTGATGTCGATCTATCCCGCCTCGTCGGTCGCCGCCTTCGGCTTCCTCGGGCCCGTCTTCGGCGTGTTCTTCGGCTGGCTCATCCTCGGTGAATCGATCGGCCCGTCGGTCGTGGGCGCCCTCGCGCTCGTCGCGGCGGGCCTCTGGCTGATCAACCGTCCCGGCCGGACCACGGCGTCGGGGCGCGCCTGACGGGCGCGGCGCCCGCACCTCCATCGAGCGACAAGTATCCTCGGGGGTCCGGGGGCAGACAGCCCCCGGCGCTGTCCGCTCAGGTGCCGCAGAACGTCTGCCGGACCACCTCTTCCTCGGCCGGCGGCCGGCGCAGGTCCGCGTGCTCCGGCTGGTCGTCGAAGGGATGCGCCAGCACCTCGACGAGACGGTGGAACGGCGCATACTCGCCCTCCACGCCGGCCTTGATCGCCTCCTCGACGCGATGGTTGCGCGGGATGAAGGCCGGGTTGGCCGCGTTCATCGTCTCGCGACGGTCTTCGGGGCCCGCCCCTTCCCGGGAAAGCCGCACGCGCCAGTCCCGTTCCCAGGCGTCGTAGCCTTCGGGCTCGAGAAACGCGTCGCGCGCGGCGGGCGTGCCGAGCGCGCGGAACGTGTTGGTGAAGTCCGCCCGCAGCGTCTGCATCCGCGACAAGAGCGTGTGGAGCAGCGCCGCATCGTCCTCCTCTTCGGTTTCGAGCCCGATCTTGCGGCGGAAGACGCCCAGCCACTCCGCCTGAAAGCGGTCGGGAAAGCGGTGGACCGCCTCCGTCGCCGCCTCGATCGCGGCGTTCCGGTCCTCGCCCATCAGCGGCAGCAGCGCGGTCGCGAACTGGGCGAGGTTCCAGACCAGCACGTCGGGCTGGCGGTTGTAGGCGTAGCGGCCGAACTGGTCGATCGAGGAATAGACCTTCTCCGAATGATAGGCATCCATGAAGGCGCAGGGCCCGTAGTCGATCGTCTCGCCCGCGATCTGGGTGTTGTCGGTGTTCATCACGCCGTGGATGAAGCCCACGCCCATCCATTGCGCCACGAGACGCGCCTGCCGGTCGATCACCGCGTTCAGCACGCCGAGCGGCCCGTCCGCCCCGGGATAGTGGCGCTCGATGACGTGGTCGAGGAGATGCCGCAGCGCTTCGGCGTCCTGGCGCGCCGCGAAGAACTGGAAGGTTCCCACCCGAATGTGGCTCGCCGCGACGCGGGCGAGAACCGCGCCCGGCAGCACCGTCTCGCGGACGATCGGCTCGCCGGTGGTGACGGCGGCAAGCGCCCGGGTCGTCGGAATGCCCAGCGCGTGCATCGCCTCCGAAACCACGTATTCCCGAAGCACCGGCCCGAGCCATGCCCGCCCGTCGCCCATCCGCGAATAGGGCGTCCGGCCGGAGCCCTTGAGTTGAATGTCGCGGCGTACGCCCTTGGAATCGATCACTTCTCCGAGCAGGATCGCCCGTCCGTCACCCAGTTGCGGCACCCAGCCTCCGAACTGGTGCCCGGCATAGGCCTGGGCGAGCGGATCGGCACCCTCGGGGACGGCGTTCCCGGCGAGCACGTTCAGGCCGTCATCGGAGGCCAGCGCGGCGGGGTCGATCCCGAGATCCCGCGCGAGCGGCTCGTTGATCCGCACAAGCCCCGGCGTCCGCACCGGGGTCGGGGCGAGCCGCGTGTAGAACCTCTCGGGCAGTCTCGCATAGCTGTTGTCGAAGGGTATCTGGATGGTCATGGCACGCTCCTTCGCGCTCTATTTAGGTGTCGTGCCCCGGCCTGTCACCGGCGCGCGCCGCGTCAGGACCTGCACCCCGTCCCGAAGCCGGAACCCGTGCCGCGCGAAAAGCGTCTGGACACGCGGGTTCCCCTCGGTCGCTTCGCGGTGCACCGCCCGGATTCCCGCCTGCTCCAGCGTCGGCATCAGGGCGGACAGCACCTCCGAGCCCATGCCCCGGCCGCGCACGCCCGGGCGAATCCAGAATTCGTCGACGACGGCGGTCATCCCGCCCATCCCGACCGACCAGCCGAAGGTCACGACGATGAAGCCCACCGGCGCCTTGCGCGGCCCGATCAGGTAAGCCGCGCCCAGAGGGCTGCCGTCGAGAAGCGGAGCGAGCGCGCCCTCGCGATGCGCGGCGTCCGAGGTGATCTCCTGCTCGGCGTGGCAGGCGGCGAGCATCGGCAGGATCCTCGCAAGATCGTCCGGCCCGGCGAGCGTCAGGTTCGCGGCCATGTCAGTCCCCGGCCGGAAGGCGGCCCTCGAACCGCCCGGAGATGGAGATCGGGTCGAGGCCCCCGACCGGCACATAGGCATGGTCCGCGTCCATCTCCATCGCGATCATCTCGGCGGAGAACGCGAACGCCAGGCTGCCGTCCTCGCCGATGGCGGCATCGACGAGGTTCGCGCGAGTGCCGCTGTCCGCATTCGCGAACCACGTCGTCTCGCGCGCGCGCCATTCGATGTCCGCCCGGTCTCCCGGCGTTTCCATGAACGGTCCGATCGAGACGATGAGGAAGGGCGGCTCCGCGCTGCCGTCGCCGTCGTGGGTGCCGCCCATGACCGTCAGGTTCGTCAGCGGGCCGATCTCGGTGGCGACGATCAGGTCCTGCGCGGTCTCGAGGTCCTCGAGCGCATGGAGGGTGTGCTCGGTGCCGCCTGCCGTCACGGTGAAGGTTCCGAGAATCTCCCACCTCTCCGAGAACTCCTGGGCGGCGAGCGGCGACGCCGCGACGAGGACAGCGGCGGCGAGGCGCGTGGTGCGAAGCATGATGGATCCTTTCCGTGTTCCGGGCGAGCGTCGCATGCCGCGTCCCGCGTCACAACCGGGCCAGGCGCTCCGTCAGCAGGCCGAAGAAGGCGTCGGCGTCGACGTCCCCGATGAACAGCGCGTTGCGCGGGCGGTCGGTGACGCCCCACCAGTCGGCGACCGTCATGCCGGTCGTGAAGCGGCCTTCGGTCTCGATCTCGACGTTGATCCGGCGGCCGGAGAACAGCTCCGGCCGGATCAGCCAGGCGATCACGCAGGGGTCGTGGAGCGGCGCGCCGGCGGAGCCGTATTTCTCCTTGTCGAAGCGCTCGAAGAAGTCGGTCCACTCGGCGACCATCCGGCCGACCTCGGTGCCCATGTCGCGGAAGCCCCGGATGTGCGGCGCTGTCGTGAGCGCCTTGTGGGTGACGTCGAGCGGCATGACCGTGAGTGTCGCGCCGGAGCGGAACACCGTATCGGCCGCTTCCGGGTCGACGTAGATGTTGAACTCGGCCGCCGGCGTGATGTTGCCGACCTCGAAATAGGCCCCGCCCATCAGCACGATCT
>CAYTBD010000079.1:0-8892 GCA_964435755.1 uncultured Rhodobacterales bacterium | reverse complement strand
CACGCCGGCCTTCGTGCCGGCCGACGCCGGGGCGCGGGCGCGGCGGCTGTCCGTCATCGGCGATATCGCCTGCGATCCGACCTCGGATTTCTCGCCAATCAAGGTCTACGACAGGCCGACGGACTGGAACGCGCCGGCGCTGCGCGTCCACGACGACCCGCCGCTCGACGTCACCGCCATCGACAACCTGCCGTCGCTCCTGCCGCGCGAATCCTCGGAGGATTACGCGGCCCAGCTTCTGCCCAGCCTCCTCGCGCTTGACGACCTCGGCGCTGGCGTCTGGGGGCGCGCCAAGGCAGAGTTCGACCGGCATATCGCCACTCTCTGAGGGGACCATCATGACCATCCACTGGTGCGGCACCGGCCTTTCGGCCATTCCGGGACTGCGGAAGATGATCGGGGCGGGCCACGACGTGACCGTCTGGAACCGGACCCGCGAAAAGGCGATGGAGGCCGTGGGCGACCTGACCGACCGGATCGAGACATTCGACATCGAGGCGCTGGGCGCGGTTCTGAAGTCGGGCGACGTGGTGGTGTCGATGCTGCCCGGCGACTGGCACGTGCCGCTGGCGGAGCTCTGCATCGACAAGAAAGCGCATTTCGTGTCGTCGAGCTACATCTCGCCCGAGATGCGGGCGCTCGACACGGCGGCGCGCGAGGCGGGGGTGGCGCTGGTGAACGAGGTGGGGCTCGATCCGGGCATCGACCACCTGATGGCCCACAGGCTGGTCGCCGACTACAAGGCGTCGAAGGCCTATCGCGCGGACAACGTGATCTCGTTCCTGAGCTACTGCGGCGGCATCCCGAAGGAGCCCAACGCCTTCCGCTACAAGTTCTCGTGGTCGCCGCTGGGAGTGCTGAAGGCGCTGCGGTCGCCGTCCCGGTCGATCCGGGAATTCACCGAACTGACGGTGCAGCGGCCCTGGCACGCGATCCGGTCCTATGCCGCCCCGTCCCCGATCAACGAAACCTTCGAGGTCTATCCGAACCGCGACTCCCTCCCCTTCATGGAGGACTACCGCTTCGAAAAGAGCTGGCGAGTGAAGGAATTCGTGCGGGGGACGCTGCGGCTCAACGGGTGGTCGGATGCCTGGGCCGGTGTGTTCGAGGAGATCGAGACGCTGGAGGATCCCGAGGGTGAGGCACGGCTCAGGGAAATGTCCGAGGAGTTCTGGGCGAAGCACGCCTATGAGGAGGGGGAGCCCGATCGGGTGGTTCTCTGCGTGTCGCTCGAGGCCGACCACGATGGGCGGCCGGTCTGGCACAGGACCTACGTCCTCGATGCCTGGGGCGATGCCCGTGGATCGGCAATGGCGCGGCTCGTCTCGGGAACGGTGAAGCTTGCGGTGGAGGCGGTGCTCAACCGGGAGATCCCGGCGGGGGTTCATGCGGCACCGTCCGATCCGCGGCTTCTGGACCGGTGGCTGCCGGAGGTCGACACGCTCTCCCAGCACATGCAGGTGGTCGACCACCTGACATGAGGTCTGTCGGGGCTCGCGCCGCCGTTCTACATCCGGTCTTCGACCTCGGTGACATCGATGCCGAGCGACTCGAGGCCCGATTCGAGGTATCCGGGCAGTTCGGGGATGCCCGCAAGATAGTCTTCCGTCGGCGCCGTGCGCTCGTTGAATGCGGTCTGTTTGGCCTCTTCGAACTCGTCGGCGTCGAAGCTTTCGCGGCCGACCCACATGAGGGCGACGAGGTTCGCCTGTTCGTCCTCGTTGAGCCCGGAGATGTAGTCGCGCACCTGATGGCTGTCCGCGCCGTGTTCCTCGGCGAGGAAGATGACCCTCACGACCTTTGCGCTGCTGATGTCGAGCATGGTGGCCTCCCGTTTCGCGGACCAGTATCCGCGTTGGGGAGACGAGGGCAAGCGCGAAGCGCGTGTCAGTAGACGCGTTCGTAGAGCCACTGCGGGAGGAACCGGCTGAACCGGAACCAGAGACCGAACGCCCAGGGGAAGCTCGATGCGAAGCGATCTGAGCGCATCAGCGTCATCATGTGATCGGTGGCTTCCTCCGGTGTCATGAGAAAGGGCATCCGGAAGTCGTTCTTATCGGTGAGACGCGTCTTGATGAAGCCCGGGTTCGCGTTCTGGACAAGGACGCCGGTGCCCCGGAGGTCGAGGCGCATGGTTTCACCGAGCGACATGATCCCGGCCTTCGTCGCGCCGTAGCCGATGACGCCCGGAAGTCCCCGGAAGCCGGAGAGCGAGCCGGTGAGCACGATGTGGCCCGAACCACGCTCGACCATCCGGGGCACGACCCGGCCGAGCAGACGGGCGGCGCCGGTCAGGTTCACGTCGAACATCGCCTCGACCCTTTCGGCGTCCCATTCCGTGGCGTTGATCGGCCAGTAGACGCCCGCGAGAAAGACGACGCCGTCGACGTCGCCCGCTTCGGCCGCCGCCTTCGCCACGCTGTCGCTGTCGGAGACGTCGCAGGAGATCGCGCGCGCCCTGCCGGGCAACTCGTCCACAAGCTCCTTCAGGCGATCGGCGTTGCGGGCGCTGACGATCACCTCGGCGCCTGTCTTGGACAGTTTCATCGCGAGCGCCCGTCCGAGACCTTCGGACGCGCCGACGAGCCAGTATGTCTTTCCGTCGAATCGTCTCACGCCGCGTCCTTTTTCCGCATCGTCGCGACAAGCTCGGCCACAGTGATCCCGAACTTGCGGAACTGGCTGCGGTTCATGATTGTTCCATTTTCGACGAGGTACATCCAGTCCGTCGCGTCGAGCACGTGGCCGCCCGATTCCTCGGGCAGGCGGATTCTGTATTCGAGGAGGACGGCGGGGCCCTTCTGCATCCCGGTGCCGGTGCCGACGACATCAGGCGCCTCGGCCCTGATGGAGCCGTCGTTGCCGAGCGTCAGGTTCCATTCGCGGTTCTGGGTCATCCCGCTGTCGTAGCGGAAGGTTTCCGTCATGCGGCCGACGTTGCCCTCCCAGCGTGCCTCGAAATCGGCGACGAAACGCGACGAGACGCGGCCCGTCGGCCCGTAGATCACCCCTTCGCAGAGTAGCGGCCCGTTCAGGTGTTCCCGCAGGTCGATGTCGGGGCCGTTCTGGGCGTAGTCGTCGGGCGCCTGCCCGCGGAACGCGAGATAGCGCCGTTGCGCCCAGACGAGCGTGAGCGTCAGGACGGCGCCCAACATTATCAGGCTCAGCGTATCCATGGTCAGTCCTCCTCCAGAGGCGTGGCGACGAGAAGCGCGATCGCCACGAGTTTCAGAAGGCAGGGCACGAGCGCGTAGAGATACGTGAGCACCTGCAAGGCCGAGGCGGGGTTGTCCGTGACCCCCGATCGGAAGCCGCTCACCTCGAGCAGCGGCAGGAGCGCCGCAGCCGCGAAGGCGAGCGTGAACTTGGTGACGAGCGCCCAGAGGCCGAAGCCCTGGCCGCCGTTGGGAGAGATCGCGGCCATGCGGCGTGCGAAGAGCGCGGGCATGAGCGTGAGATCGGCGCCGATGGTGGCGCCGGACGCGATGCAGATGATCGCGAAGGCGGTGGTGTCGCCCGGCCCCAGCGTCAGGACGAAGGCGAAGGAGACGATGGCGAGGACCATGGCGGAGAGGAGCGTGCGCTTCGCGCCGATGCGGGCCGAAAGCCATGCCCAGCCGGGGGCCGAGGCCGCGGCGGCGAGGAAGAAGAGGACGAGAAGCGGACCTTCCCAGCCCGGCGCCTGGAGCCGGCTTTCGACGAAGAAGAGAAAGAGCGTCGAGGAGACCGCGAGAGGCGTCGCGTTGACGAGCGCCAGGATCAGGAGGCGGCGCGCGGTGGGGTCGCGCAGGATGGCGCCGATGGGCGTGGGCTCGGCGGTGTGGACGGTGCGCCACTCGGGGGCCATGGCGAAGGTCGCAAGGCCGACCACCGCGGCGAAGCCTATTGCGAAGGTCGCGAAGGGCGCGGCGGTGATGCCCATGAGGGCGGTCGGCGCGATGGCCGCAAGGCAGACGCCGAGAAGCGCGCCCGATTCGCGCCAGGCGGCGAGGCGGACATGGCCGCCCGCGATCTCGCCCGCCTTCTGCACGCCCTGGGCATAGAAATTGATGGTGAGGAAGCTGAAGGCGGTGAAGAGCCCGGTGAGGGTCAGCGCGAACCACCACACCGGGTCGATGGGCGGGGCCACCGCGAAGAGCCCGATCATCGAGGCGGCGAGGAGGGCCGCGCCGAAGGGTATGGCCGCGCCGCGCGCGCCGCGCAGACGTTCCGAGACCCAGCCGAGTGCGGGATCCTGGACGACATCGAACAGCCGGAGCGCGAAGAGCACCGCGCCGAGCGTCGCCAGGCTCACGCCGTAGGTGTCGGCGAAGAACTTGGGTGCATAGATGTAGATCGGCAGTCCTGCGCCCGACAGAATCGCGCCGAAAAGCGCGTACGCGGGCAGCCGCTCGCCGCGCAGGGTTGCCGCGATCGCGGTCATCGGGTCACTTCTTCAGCAGGCGGCTGCGGGCGGGCGCGGTAATCCGCACCCTTCCACCAGAGCTTCAGCGCCTGCCAGTGGATCAGGCCGAGGACCCGCCGCGACCCGAACGGGCGGCGGAGGGCGGAGGCGATGATCGCGCCGGTGGTCAGCGGCTTGCGCCGACCGGTGAGCGTCGCGATCAGGCCACCGTTGCCCGAAGTGTAGTCGATCCAGATCCCGATCCTGTCAGGCCGGATGTCGAACCGGAACGTGTAGCCGCCCTCGACCGGCTGGAATGGCGAGACGTGGAAGATCTTGGACGCGGTCAGCGTGTCGGTCTTCTCGATCGGTTCGAGGTCGTCGCGGTGGCACAGGTAGGAATGCCGGTCGCCGAAGGTGTTGCTGACCTCGGCGATGACCACGCGGAGGCGTCCCGTGTCGTCATGCGCGAGCCAGAAGCTCACCGGATTGAAGACATGGCCGAGCATGCGCGGCTGGGCCAGAAGCTCGAGCCTGCCGCCGGTCACCCGGTCGAGACCGTGCGCCGCCAGCACCTCGCGCGCCCAGGGCGCGCCGCGACCTTCGTGTGGCGCGCCGCCGTGGTCGCGGTCGTGAAGCGAGGCGAGTCCGCCCCGGTTTCTCCCGAAGCCAGCCGGTCCGCGCCCGTCAGCCTCGGCGTCGACCAGGACATAGTCGATCGAGTACCGGAAGGCGTTCTCGATCCCGCCCCGCCGGCCGTGGAAGGTTTCACCCGCGATATGATCGACGGCGAGCCTCATTCGGCGGCGATCCCCATCGCGTCGGCGGCCCGCATGGCTTCTACGACGTCGACGGCGCTGCCTAGGCCGTCCTCGTGAAAGCCGTTCTTCATCCAGGCGCCGCAGAACCATGTCCGATTCAGGCCGTTGGAGGCGCGGAGAGTGTCCTGCGCGGCGAGCGCGGCACGGTCGTAGACCGGGTGGCGGAACGTGGTCTGGTCGTAGATCAGGTCGTCCCGGATGTGCCGCGTCGAGTTCAGCGTTACGAAGAGCGGGTCGTCCTTCGGGATCGGCTGGAGGCAATTCATCCAGTAGGTGAGGTCGATCCGGTCGGTCGTCTTGTCCGACGCCTCGGTGTAGTTCCACGACGACCAGCAGGCGCGGCGGTTCGGCATCATCCGCGCGTCGGCATGCAGCACCGCTTCGTTCGGCTGATAGCGAACCGCGCCAAGAGAGGCGCGTTCCGCTTCGGACGCGTCCGCGAGCATCCTGAGCGCGTCGTCGGAATGGGTTGCGAAGATGACTTCGTCGAACCCTTCCCATTCGGTGCCGGGCGCCTTCACCTCGACGCCTTCGGCGCTGCGGCGGACGGCATCGACGGGCGCGCCGAGCCGGATGTCCACGCCGCGCCGGCGGAGCACTTCGTCCAGTCGGCGGACGTATTCGATCGATCCTCCCTCGACCGTGTACCACTGGTGCTGGCCGGAATAGCCGAGCAGGGCGTGGTTTTCGAAGAACCGGATCATCGCATGGGCCGGGAAATCGAGGATGCCGTGTTTCGGCGTCGACCAGATCGCGCCGGAGAGCGGCAGAAGATAGTAGTCGCGGAACCACGCTCCGGTTCCGATGACCTCGAGGAACTGGCCGATCGTCAGCGTGGGATCCTTCGCGGCCTCGACTGCGCGTGCGTTGAACCGGAAGATGTCCCGGATCATGCCGAGGAACCACGGATTGGCGATGTTCCGCTTCTGTGCGAGCGTGGCCTTGAGATCCTTCAGCCCATACTCGAGCCGCCCACCCTTGAGCGAGGCGCCGAAGCTCATGTCCGACAGCGCCACGGGGACGTCAAGCTCGTCGAAGAGCTTCGCGAGATGAGGATAGTTCGCGTAATTGAAGACGATGAAGCCGGTATCGACCGGCTGATCGCCGCGCTTGCCGGCGACGATCGTTCGGGCGTGGCCGCCTAGGCGCTGTTCGGCTTCGTAGAGAACGACGCGATAGTCGCGGGCCAGCATGTGTGCCGCTCCGAGCCCCGAAATTCCTGCGCCAATCACTGCAATCCTCTTCGGCGCAGCCTTCCCTGTCTCGAACGGCATTCGATGGTGTTCCCTTCATGAGATGTCCCGTTGCTCTGTTTACGTGTCCCGGTTCCCTGCGGATCTAAGGGGACGAGAGTTTTCGCGCATTTTTTCTGTGATCCGGCGCGGAACCGTGCGCGTAGAAGATGTATGCTGACCAACGGGTCGACGTTCGAAGACATGAGTGCATGCGGCGACCAGACCGCTTATGCTGGGGTTTTGCCCGGTGTAGTCCGGGGTGGATCGAACGGAAACCGGAAGGTCGCCGCAGTGAACGAAGTAGAATGGGTCGGACACGTCCGGCGCATCCAGAACGACAGGGATCAATCGGCGTTTGCCGAGCTGTTTCGCCATTTCGCCCCACGGGTGAAGGCGTTCCTGTTGAAGTCCGGGGCGAACGAGACCCTGGCGGAGGAATGTACGCAGGAGGTGATGGCCACCCTCTGGAACAAGGCGCATCTGTTCGACCCTTCGCGGGCGAGCGTGGCGACGTGGATCTTCACGATCGCCCGCAACCGGAAGATCGACATGCTGCGCAAGACGCGCCGGCCCGAGCCCGAGGATCTCCCCTGGGGCCCGGAGGCCGAGCCGGACCAGGAGGAGGCGCTCGCGCTCCAGCAGGAGACAGACAAGCTGGGCAACGCCTTGCGGCAGCTGCCCGGCAAGCAGAGGGAACTGATCGAGAAAGCGTATTTCGGCGAACTCAGCCACAGCGAGATCGCCGCGCAGACCGGGCTTCCGCTCGGAACGATCAAGTCGAGGATACGATTGGCGCTGGAACGTCTGCGCCACGAGATGAGGTAGAGACGTGATGAAGAACGATATAAAGCATCACCTGAGCGACGACATCCTGATGGCGTATTCCGCCGGTGCGCTGCCGGAAGCCTTCAACCTCGTCGTCGCGACCCACGTGTCGCTCTGCGACGAGTGCCGCGCGCAACTCGATGCGTTCGATGCCGTGGGTGGTGCCGTTCTGGCCGATTGCGACTCCGCCAAGGTGTCCGAGGGCAGTCTCGAGGCGACCCTGCGGATGATTGCGAGCGGACCCGCCGAGAGGGCGGAGCCGCGGCGCACCTCGAGCGGGTCGCTCTTTCCCGCACCGTTGCAGGACTATGTCGGCGGCGATCTTTCGGACGTGCAGTGGCGGAACGTCGGCGGCGGCGTCCGCCAGTCGATCCTGAAGACCGCAAACGATGCGACGGTACGTCTTCTCAACATCCCGCCGGGCGTGAAGATCCCCGATCACGGTCACCGCGGCATGGAGATGACGCTGGTTCTCAGGGGCGCGTTCCGCGACGAGTTCGACCGGTTCGGCCGGGGAGACGTCGAGGTCGCCAACGAGGATCTGGAGCATACGCCGGTGGCCGAAGAGGGCGAGGAGTGCATCTGTCTCGCCGCGACCGATGCGCCGCTCAGGTTCAATTCGCTGATCCCGCGGATCGCGCAGCCGTTCCTCAGGATCTGAGCCGGCCGATCCGGACATGTGCCTTGGAGGGGCCGCTTCGGCGGCCCTTTTTCGTCAGGCAGACCCCAGCCGCGCGTGGGACCGCGGCGGCGTCAGGGACTGGTGGCGCCCGCGGTCAGGCCCGAAAGCGCGCAGGAGGGATCCGGCTCAGACCCACTTGGCCAGCGGCGGCAGGCTCATCAGGACCGCGTTCGCGTCGTGCCCGGTCTCAAGTCCGAACTTGGTGCCGCGGTCATAGACGAGGTTGTATTCCGCATAGAGACCGCGGTGGACGAGCTGGGCGTCCTTGTCGAGGTCGGTCCAGGGCGCGTCGCGCCGCCGTTCTGTCACCGGCACGAAGGCGGGGAGGAAGGCGCGGCCCACGTCCTGCGTGAAGGCGAAGTCGGCCTCCCAGTCGCCGGTGTTGTGGTCGTCGTAGAAGATGCCTCCGACGCCACGCGCCCGGCCGCGATGGGGCACGAAGAAATACTCGTCCGCCCAGGCCTTGTAACGCGGGTAGTAGTCCGGCGAGTGCCTCTCGCAATGCGTCTTCTGGACGGCATGGAAGTGCGCCGTGTCCTCGTCGTATTCAATGCAGGGGTTGAGATCCGAGCCGCCGCCGAACCACCACGCCTGCGGGGTCCAGAACATCCGGGTGTTCATGTGGACGGCTGGCGTGTGCGGGTTCTGCATGTGGGCGACGAGGCTGATGCCCGACGCCCAGAAGCGCGGGTCGTCCTCCATCCCGGGCACGCCCCGGGCGGCCATCGCCTTCTGCGCCCGCTCGCCGAGCTTTCCGTAGACGGTCGACACGTTGACCCCGACCTTCTCGAACACGCGACCGCCGCGCATCACGCTCATGAGGCCCCCGCCGGCATCCGACCCGTCGTCGCTCGCCCGCTTGGTCTCGGTCACCTCGAAGCGGCCCGGCGAACTGTCGGCGAAGGGGCCGGATGTCTGGCTGTCCTCCAGCGTCTCGAAGGCTGC
>CAYTBD010000078.1:0-8950 GCA_964435755.1 uncultured Rhodobacterales bacterium | reverse complement strand
ATCTGCTGGCCGTCGACGACCTTGAGGCCCTCCTCCTGAAGCGCGTGGAACATCGCGGTCTCGGCATAATCGACGCCCACGGGCATGTCCGCCATGCCGGCATCGCGGATAAGCGCCGCGATCTCCTTGGCGTACTTGCGCATCAGGCCGAATTCCGGCGGGATCGTTCCGCGCATGCCCACGACGCCGGCGCGGCAGTGATCGGGTTCCAGCCAATCGGAGAATTTCTTGTGGTGCACGGCCGCCGAGCCGAAGTCCCAGACATACGGGCTGTCGTCGCCCGTGAGCAGGCAGAAGCGGCACATCTTGTCCCGCTCCCATTCGCCGATCTTCGTCGACGAGACATAGCGGATATTGTTGACGTCGAAGAGGAGAAGCGTGCCGCAGTCGCTGGCCTTGACCGCTTCGCGCGTCCGGCTCAGACGGTACCGCCGCAGACGGTCGTGGTCGATCCGGCGCTCGAAGTCCACCGACGTGTGGCCCCATGCCGGCAACCGCCCTTCCCAGCGCCACTGCGGGTCGAGATCCGCGGGCTTCAATACGTTCGGTCGCAGCGCTCGGTTCATTGGATCCTCCCATGATACGGCTGACGTCCGGCCGGATTCCCGACCGTTCCCCTTGGCGGGATTGCCTTGTCCGCCATCAGTCGCAAACGCCTGCCGGTGCCGGTAGCCCCATAAATATCCATTCTGGATATGCTTGAATATTTTGGGCCATCCGCCGCATCGGCGGGTCCGGCACGATGCCCGTGCCCCGCATGGGAGACCGGAAAGGTCGACGCGATCACGCAGTCCCGGCCGTCGTCCCGGTCGGTGCGTCACCGCGTGCGCCTCCGCGACCGCGCGATCTCGCGGCGGAGAGCCGGGAAACGGCGGCGCGCTGCCCTCCGAACGCGTCGGCGTAGATGCGGTCGAGCGTGTCCGAAAGCGCCACGTAGTCCGGAGCAGCCGGGTCGAACCCCGCGCCCGAGGCGAGGCTCTCCACCCAGCCTGCGATCGTCCGCCCGCCCCAGTCGTCAGGCGGCTCCGCCAGAGGCTCGGCGGCCGTGCCTTGAAGCAGGCGCGCCTCGAAATCGTAGAAGGATCCATCACGGTTGCGGACACTCAGACCGCCGTCGGTGCCGTGGATGTCACCGACGATCACGGCGTCCCGGCCCGCGTGAAGGTTCCACGAACAGGCAATCCGCGCCGTTTCTCCCCCTTCGAACGCGATTGTCGCGATCCCGTAGTCCTCCAGGCCCGGCTCGCAGAGACGTTCGCCGTGCCGATAAAGCGTGGCCGACACACCGGCGACGGGCGCGTCGAACATCCACAGCGCGAGATCCACGAGATGCGTCCCGAGGTCCATGACCGCACCGCCTCCCGACCTCGCGATGTCGTAGAACCATGCCTTGTCCGGCCCATAGGCGTTGTGGAACGCGAAATCGGCCGAAAACGGTCGTCCGATGCGACCGACGTCGAGGGCCGCCTTCATGGCTCCGAACGCGGCGGTCCGCCGGTAGCAGAGATCCACCGCAAGAAGACGGTTGGTCTCGCGCGCCTTCTCGACGACCGCTCGCACCTCGGCGGCGGACCGTCCGAGCGGCTTCTGGCAGAAGACCGCCATTCCCTCCGACAAGGCCGCGAACGACTGCTCCGCGTGAAGCGCGCTCGGGCTTGCGATGACGACGCCGTCGGGGCGCAAGTCGAGAAGCGTCTCGACCGAGCCGGCCAGTGCGGCGTCTGGCGCGAGGTGCCGCGCCGCCTCCACCGCTTCCGCCGAAGGATCATGCAGCACCGCGATATCGGCGAGACCGGTGGCCGCGACCGCTTCGAGTCGATGCCGCCCGATCCACCCGAGCCCGATGAATCCCAGACGCGGCCGGGTCATGAGCAGGTCACGTAGGCTTTCACGAAACCCTCGGGCTTGTCGCGCGTCGCGTCGAGCGCGTCGCCTAGGCGGTCGAGCGGATAGGCGTGGGTCACGAGCGCACGAGGATCGAGATGCCCGGACACGGCCGCCTCCACCGCCTCCAGCAGCCCCTGGCGATAGGCTTCCGGGCGGCGTTCGTGCGCATTCACCACGTCGATGCCGCGCCAGTTCCATTGCTGCATGTTGATCCGCCGCGGCCCGTCCTGGTGGTATCCGGCGATCACGAGCCGCCCGCCTTCCGCGACGAGGTCGCCGGCAAGATCGAGCGGGCCCTGCTTGCCGACCGCCTCGATCACCACGTCGCAGAGGCGGCCATCGGTGAGTTCCCGGATCTCGGAGACCACGTCGTCCGGGGGATCGGCGCGGAAGGTTCGGACGGCGCCCATCTTCCGGGCGAGTCGAAGGGCGTCCTCGCGGCGCGAGACGGCGAAGACCTCCGCGCCCTGCGCCGCCGCGAGACGGGTGAGCGTCGCTCCGAGAAACCCGATCCCGACGATCGCAACGCGGTCGCCGGGCCTGATCGCGCTCCGGCGGAAGATGTTCATGGCACAGGCGAAGGCTTCTCCCGGAAACGGGACTTCATCGAGATCGGGCGGCAGCGGCACCGCGTCCGCCCCCTTGACGATGTCATGGCTGGCGTAGCTGTTCTGTCCCAGAAACGCGACGCGTTGACCGGGAACAAGGTCGACGACGCCGGATCCGACCGCCTCTACCGTCCCCCAGCCCTCGTGACCGAGCCCGCCGGGCTCGGTCGGAAACTCCATCCAGTCCGGTCCGCTCCACGGTTCGAGGTTCGATGCGCAGATCCCGCAGCCCTCGACCCGCACGCGGACCTCGTCGTCATCCGGATGCCGCAGGACGAGATCGACCATGCCCACTCGACCGGGCCCCTCCACCCGAGCGGCAAGGCCGGCAGGCGCAGTCGCGGAGCGGCGTCCGGCGGCGATCTCCGGGACATGTCTGTTCATCGGCGGTCTCCTTCGGCTTCCACGGGAAACGGAGCTGCAGCCGCGCCGTTCCAGCATCCGCGACCAACACGGTCTCACGGCCTTTGTTCCGGAAGATGAAGCCGGAGCCGAACCCGAAGCCATTGCCGCCGTTGTGGAACATTCCCGGAAGAAGCTCGTTTGGCGACGAACGATCCTCAACAGACACATCGGGGTGATCTTCCATGACGCGACTGCTGGTAACCGGAGGATGCGGCTTCATCGGTCGCCACGTGGCGCGGGAACTTCTGGACCATGGCTACGACGTGCGCCTCTATGACGGTCTGATCGATCAGGTGCATGGCGGCGCGGCGCCCGTGGTGCCCCGAGGCGCAGAATTCGTCGAGGGCGACATGACCGACGTGCCGCGGCTGCGCCGCGCCCTGCGCGGATGCGACGGCGTGATTCATCTCGCCGCGGAGGTCGGCGTCGGGCAGTCCATGTACGAGATCGCTCGGTATGTCGGCACGAACGACCTGGGGACGGCCGTGCTCCTCGAAGCGCTTCTCGACCACCCGGTCGAGCGGATCGTCATCGCCTCGTCGATGAGCGTCTACGGCGAAGGCTACTACACCGCGCCCGACGGCAGGGTGATCGAGACCGGCCGGCGCGATCCCGACGCCGTACGCGCGGGCGATTGGGACATCCTCTCCGAAGCAGGTGAGCCTCTCGCCGCCATCGCGACGGACGAGCGCAAGCGCCCCGATCTCGCGTCGATCTACGCCCTGACGAAGTTCACGCAGGAACGCGCAGCGCTGATCTTCGGCGACGCCTATGGAACAGACACCGTCGCGCTCAGGCTCTTCAACGTGTTCGGCGCGGGACAGGCGCTGTCCAATCCCTATACCGGCGTGCTCGCCAACTTCGCCTCGCGTCTCGCCAAGGGCGAGCGCCCGACCGTGTTCGAGGACGGCCGGCAGAAGCGGGACTTCGTCCATGTCGAGGACGTGGCCCGCGCCTTCCGGCTCGCCTGGGAGGTGCCTGCGGCGGCCGGGGAGGTCTTCAACATCGGCTCGGGCCGGTCCTACACGATCACCGAAGTGGCGGAGCTCCTCGCCCGGGAGATGGGGGTGCCGCACCTCGGTCCCGAGGTCCTCGGCAAAGCCCGCGCGGGCGACATCCGCAACTGCTTCGCGGACATCTCGAAGGCGGGGGACATCCTCGGTTTCGAACCCCGTCACCGACTCGAGAGGTCGCTCGCCCCCTTCGTCGAGTGGGTCAGTGGCGAGGTCGTCGAGGATCGAAACGCCGATATGCGCCGCGAACTGGAAGAACGGAGGCTGGTGTCATGAGCGACCCCGACTTCGGTTTCGTGGAATGGTTCCGGCTCGGTCAATACGACCTCGTGGAAGAGACATTGCCGGGGCTCAGGGCCTCCGGCGCGCGCTACCTGCGAACGCATGTGTCCTGGGCCGACGCTTTCGACGACGGCGGAGAAGCGTGGTTCGATTGGCTCCTGCCGAAGCTCGGGCGGGACTTCGACCTGCTGCCCTGCGTCCACTACACCCCGCCGTCGATCTCCCGGACCGGGCGCTGCACCGGGGCGCCGCATGACCTCAAGTCCTACGCCGATTTCATCGACGGGCTGCTGACCCGCCACGGAGAGCATTTCTCGCACGTGGAACTCTGGAACGAGCCCAACAACCTCCTCGACTGGGACTGGCGCGAGGACCAGAATTACGATCTCTTCTGCGAAATGGTCGGCGGCGCCGCCTACTGGATCCGCGAGCGCGGCTGGAAGCCCGTTCTGGGCGGCCCCAGTCCCTTCGACCCGCTCTGGCTGAACCTGATGGGCCAGCGCGGCATCCTCGATCTCTGTGCCGCGGTCGGGTTTCACGGATTTCCCGGCACATGGGACAGCGAGGAAGGCAGCTGGCGCGGCTGGGACATGCATCTGGGAGAGATGCGCAACGTCCTCGACCGCTACAACGACGCCTCTGAAATCTGGATCACCGAGACCGGCTATTCGACGTGGCGCAACGACGAGATGGAGCAGGCACGCCGCTTCGCGCAGGCCGCCCGTGCGCCCGCCGACCGGCTCTACTGGTACGGCTGGCGCGACCTTCCGCCGGAGGTGGCGGTGCAGGAGGGCCTCTGGTTCGACCCGCGCCACTACCACCTCGGCGCGGTCACCGCATCCAACAAGCCCAAGCTGCTCGCACGGCTCCTCGGCAACGGCGGCATCGCCCGCGTGCGCGAGGTCACGCAGCTCGCGGCGCCGGGCATCGCGCGCGCCGTGCGCCCGACGGTCGTGACGGGCGGCGCGGGCTTCATCGGATCGAACCTCGCGGACAGCCTCCTGTCGGACGGCGATGACGTCATCGTCGTCGACAATCTGAGCCGGCCGGGCGTGGAGGAGAACCTCACCTGGCTCATCGCGCGGCACGGACCCCGCGTCCACTTCGCGCCGGTCGATCTGCGGCAGGAGGGCACGCTCGGCAGGACCGTCGCGGACGCGTCGGCTGTCTTCCACCTCGCCGGGCAGACCGCGGTCACGACGAGCCTCGAGAGCCCGGTCGATGACTTCGAGGTGAACGCGCGGGGCACGCTCAACCTGCTCGAGGCGGTGCGCGCGACCGGTCGCAGGATTCCGGTGCTCTTCGCGGGGACGAACAAGGTCTACGGGCCGCTGTCCGACATCGAGACATGCTGCGATGACGATCGGCATCTGCCCGTCGACCCCTCCCTGCGACGGCACGGCATCGGCGAGGACCGCGCTCTCGACTTCTGCACGCCGTACGGCTGCTCCAAGGGCGTGGCCGACCAGTACGTCCTCGACTACGCACGCTCCTATGGCGTCCCTGCTGCGGTCCTCAGGATGAGCTGCATCTATGGCCCCCGCCAGTTCGGCACGGAGGACCAGGGCTGGGTGGCGCATTTCCTGATCCGCGCGCTCGAAGGCGCGCCGATCTCGATCTTCGGCGACGGACGGCAGGTCCGGGACGTGCTGCATGTCTCCGACGCCGTCGCGGCCTATCGCGCCGCGCACGGGCACATCGAGGACATCGCCGGGCGCGCGTTCAACCTCGGCGGCGGCCCGGCCAATGCCGTCAGCCTGCGCGACGTCCTTGGCGAGATCGGCCGCAGGCTGGGCGCGCCGGCAACCGTCAGCCATCACGACTGGCGACCGGGCGATCAGCCGTATTTCGTCGCGGACACGCGCGCCCTCCGGGCTGCGGCGGGATGGAGACCGCGGGTGAGGTGGAGAGACGGCGTCGGGCATCTCGCCGCCTGGCTCGCCGAACACCGCGCGCCCGCGCGGCCGCGCCGCGAACGCCCGAGGCTCCGCGCATGAGACGGCTCCTGATGACGGTCGACGCAGCCGGCGGCGTGTGGCGCTATGCCATGGACCTCGCGCGCGGCCTGAAGGCGGAAGGGATCGAGACCGTGTTCCTCGGTCTCGGACCGGAACCTGCCGCGCACGAGCGCCGCAAGGCGGAGGCGCTTGGTATCCTTGACTGGGCTCCGGCGCCGCTCGACTGGATGGTAACCGACGAATCCGACCTCTCGCACCTGCCCGCGCTCATCGCGGAGCGCGCCGCGCGCCACGGGGTGGGGGCCATTCAGGTCAACGTCCCCTCGCAGGCCGCCGGACTGCCGCAGGGTCTGCCTGTCGTGGCGTTTCATCATTCCTGCGTGGCGACCTGGTTTCGCGCCGTGCGGGGTCATTCGCTTCCCGACGCGTGGTCATGGCAGGCGCGCCTGACGCGACGCGGGCTCGAGCGCGCGGATGCCGTCGCCGCGCCGAGCCGCGCCCACGCCGAGGCCGTCGCCGCGTGCTATCCCGGCGCAGGCCAGGTGACCGTCGTCCCGAACGCCGTGAAGGTGACGGAGACCGCGGGCGGCGACGCGGCCTACGTGGCCGCATCGGGACGCTGGTGGGACGACGGCAAGAACGGCGCCACGCTCGACGCCGCGGCGGGACACATGATCTGGCCGGTCGTCATGACCGGCCCGACCCGGTCCCCGACGTCGCAAGGCTTCACACCGGCGCAGGCCGTTGCCGCGGGACCGCTCCCCCACGATGCCGCTCTCGCGCTGACCCGCGACGCGGGGATCTTCGTCGCGCCCTCGCTCTACGAACCGTTCGGTCTTGCCGTGGCGGAGGCCGCCCGCGTCGCCCGTCCGCTGGTTCTGGCCGACATCCCGACGTTCCGCGAGCTCTGGGACGGTGCGGCGCTTTTCTTCCCGGCACGCGATCCGGGCGCGCTCGCCGACGCCGCGAACCGGCTCGCCGAGGATCCGGCCCTGCGCCGCCGCCTCGGGCAGGCGGCGCAGATCCGCGCGCGCCGCTTCACGCTGGTCGCCCAGGCCCGGGCGATGAAGCGCCTTCTCGACGGCTTGGCGTCCCGCCAGCCGATCGCGGGGGTTCCCTGATGCGGTTTCTGTTCTACACGCACTCGCTGGTGTCCGACTGGAACCACGGAAACGCGCACTTCCTGCGCGGCGTGATGCGCGATCTCGTGCGCCGCGGTCACGAGGCGACCGCCATGGAACCCGCGCGATCCTGGAGCCGCGAGAACCTCGTCGCGACCCAGGGCGTGCGCCCGGTGGCGATGTTCGCCGCTTGCTTTCCGGATTTGCGGGCACGGGTCTACGAGCCGGACTTCGAGCATGAGCGTTTCCTGGCGGACGCCGATGTCGTCGTCGTTCACGAATGGACCGATCCCGATCTCGTGGCGAGGATCGGCGCGGCCCGGACGTCCGGAGGCCGTTTCACGCTCCTCTTCCACGACACGCACCACCGGGCCGTGACCCGCGAAGGAGAGATCAGAGCGCTCGACCTTACCGGCTATGACGGCATCCTCGCCTTCGGCGAAGCGCTCCGCGAACGGTACCTGCGCGCTGGCTGGGGCCGGCAGGTCTTCACGTGGCACGAGGCCGCCGACGATACCCTGTTCCGCCCGATGCCGGAGGCACGGGAGCAGGGCGACCTCGTCTGGATCGGCAACTGGGGCGACGGCGAGCGCAGCGCGGAGCTGTCGGAGTTCCTGATCGAACCCGCCGCGGCGCTGGGTCTCCGTGCCACGGTCCACGGTGTCCGCTACCCCGAGGAGGCACGGCTCCGGCTCGCCCGGGCGGGGATCGACTACCGCGGATGGATCGCGAACTCCGACGTTCCCGCCGCCTTCGCGTCCCAGCGCGTCACGGTTCACGTGCCCCGCCGGCCCTACACGCGGGAACTGCCGGGCATTCCGACGATCCGGCCATTCGAAGCGCTGGCCTGCGGCATTCCCCTTGTCAGCGCACCCTGGACCGATGCCGAAGGGCTGTTCCGCCCGGGCGACTACCTCGTCGCGTCCGACGGAGACGCGATGCGCACCCATCTGCGGACCCTCGTCAACGACGCCGACGCCCGCCGCGACATCGCCGGCCGCGGGCTCGAGACGATCCGCCGCCGCCACACCTGCCGCCACCGCGTCGACGAGATGTTCGGGATCCTCGACCGGCTCGGCGCGCCTTCTTCCATCCCGGAGAGAGTCTGATGCGGAACATCGCCTTCTATGGGTCGAGCCTCCTGTCCGCCTACTGGAACGGCGCCGCCACCTATTACCGGGGCATCCTCGGCGCGCTTGCGCGGCGCGGCTACCGCATCACCTTCTACGAGCCCGATGTGCATGACCGGCAGGCCCATCGCGACATCGATCCGCCGGACTGGTGCGAGGTCGTCGTCTACGACGGCACCGTTGCCGCGCTCAAGGAAGCCGCGGCGCGCGCCGCCGCGGCCGACATCGTCGTGAAGGCGAGCGGCGTCGGATTCCAGGACGACCTTCTCTTCGCAGAGGTCATGGCCGCCGCCCGTCCCGGCGCGCTCAGGGTCTTCTGGGACGTCGACGCGCCCGCGACGCTCGCCGGACTCGAGCCGTTCCCCGATCACCCGCTCCGCCGCGCGCTTCCCTCGCTCGACCTCGTGCTGACCTATGGAGGCGGCGATCCCGTGGTCTCGGCCTACGAAGCACTCGGGGCGCGGCACTGCGTCCCGATCTACAACGCGCTCAACCCCGCGACGCACCATCCGGTCGCGCCCGAACGGCGCTTCGAGGCCGACCTCG
>CAYTBD010000077.1:0-9164 GCA_964435755.1 uncultured Rhodobacterales bacterium | reverse complement strand
GGAGAGCTCGCGGTCGGTCCCATCGGCGTGCCGGGCGATTGACCGGTCCTCGACGTTGTTGAAGTTCCGCTCGGCCCAATAGGTGGCGTCGATCGCCTTTCCGGTCCGGTTCGCGAGGCCGCGGGCGCGCTTCACGAGGAAATCCTCGGCCGAGCGGAGAGAGTAGTGGTTGAGCTGGACGAGACCGGTCTCGACCCGGGGCGTCATCAGGAGAATGCGCTTGTCGTCCATGGCGAACTCGTCGGGCAGACGGCGGCCCGATCCGTCATGCCAGGCGGGTGTCGCGCCGCCTTTCGCCCTGGGGCGGTGGATTCCCAGTTTTGCGAACGGGCCGTCGCGCCAGCGGCAGAGCGTCTTGACGTATCGGCACGCGGCCGGGAACAGCGCGTCCTCGGTGATCGCGCGGGTGAAGCGCCGGCTCACCGGCGCGTCGGCAAAAGCCAGGTGGCCGGAATGCCCGAAACTGCGCCACGGCAATGCGACCGCGTCGGCGCCGGGGCAGGCGGCGACAAGATCGCCGAGGCTCGCGAGCGGAGGGCGGAGGTTGACGAATTCGTCGCAGTCGATAACGAGGCACCAGTCGGCCTTGGCGACGGCCGCCTCCTCCTGCGCCAGGTCGAGTGCCTGCCACTGGACCGACTTCGCGCCCGCCTCCTGCCTTGTGTGCAGGACTTCGCCCGCCTCGTGCAGGCGGTCGAGCAGCGCGTCGGTTCCGTCATCGCAGTCGTTCGTGACGACAACCGCGTCCGTGACGCCGAGCGCCTTGTGATGCGCCAGCCATTCGAGGACGAATGGCCCCTCGTTCCGCATCGCGGTCACGACGGTTATGGTCGGAGGAGTTTCTGGCATGGCCTCGCCGGATCCAATCCGCTCCAGTGAACGACGCTGCGGCGGGGGGCTGTCAACCGCCGCGCGATCATGCGAGGTTCCGGACCAGCGAACAGGATGTCCAGCCGGAAAGCACCATGCCAGAC
Source organism: uncultured Rhodobacterales bacterium (assembly GCA_964435755.1). Lineage (GTDB taxonomy): Bacteria > Pseudomonadota > Alphaproteobacteria > Rhodobacterales > Rhodobacteraceae > DAINOF01. Next base: position 8,190 of record CAYTBD010000077.1, on the reverse strand, counting down.
ATTGTCGACGTGAATGGGCTCACCAAGGTCTACGATAGCGGATTCGAAGCGCTCAAGGGCGTGTCGCTTTCGATCCATGAAGGGGAGCTTCTGGCGCTGCTCGGTCCGAACGGGGCCGGCAAGACGACGCTCATCTCCGCGATCTGCGGTCTTGTGCGGCCGACCGGTGGCACCGTCCGGATCGGCGGGCACGACATCCAGCATGACTACCGGGCGGCGCGAAGCCTCGTGGGACTCGTCCCGCAGGAGATCAACCTCGAGCCTTTCGAGCGCGTTATCCGCACCGTGCAGTTCTCGCGCGGGCTCTTCGGCAAGCCGCGCGACGACGCCCATGTCGAGCATGTGCTGAGACAGCTTTCGCTCTGGGACAAGCGCGACGCGAAGGTGGTCGAGCTGTCGGGCGGCATGAAGCGGCGTGTCCTGATCGCGAAGGCGCTCGCCCACGAGCCGCGCGTCCTGTTCCTAGACGAGCCGACCGCAGGGGTGGACGTCGAGCTCAGGAAGGGCATGTGGGAGACGGTGCGGCAGCTCAAGGCCGAGGGGGTCACGATCATCCTGACGACGCATTACATCGAGGAGGCCGAAGCGATGGCCGACCGGATCGCGGTCATCAACAACGGGTCGATCCTGCTCGTCGAGGAGAAGGAGACGCTCATGCACCGGATGGGTCAGAAGCGGATGACGATCGAGCTTCACGATCCCGTGACGCGGCTGCCCGACTCGCTCGCGCGCCATGGGCTCGACATCGTCGATCAGGGACGCAGGCTCGTCTACCGTTACGACACGCAGGGCGAGCGCACCGGGATCACGGCGCTGCTCAACGATCTGCAGAAGGAGGGCATCGTGCTGCGCGACGTGCAGACGAGCCAGAATTCTCTCGAGGACATTTTCGTCGGACTGGTGCAGGAGACGGCATGAACTGGCAGTCGGTCCGCGCGATCTACAGCTTCGAGATGTCCCGGACGATGCGGACGCTCTGGCAGTCGATCGTCTCGCCAGTCGTGTCGACGTCGCTTTACTTCGTCGTCTTCGGCTCGGCCATCGGAAGCCGGATCGCCGAGGTCGAGGGCGTGAGCTACGGCGCCTTCATCGTGCCGGGTCTGATCATGCTCACGGTCATGACCCAGTCTGTCACCAACGCGAGTTTCGGGATCTACTTCCCAAAGTTCATCGGGACGATCTTCGAGGTGCTCTCGGCCCCGATCTCCTTCATCGAGGTGGTGATCGGCTATGTCGGCGCGGCGGCGACGAAGGCCTTCGCGATCGGGCTCATCATCCTCGGGACGTCGTTCTTCTTCGTCGAGATCCGGATCGCGCATCCCTTCGTGATGCTCGGGTTCCTGACGCTGACCTGCCTGTCGTTCAGCCTCCTCGGCTTCATCATCGGAATCTGGGCACAGAATTTCGAGCAGTTGCAGCTCGTGCCGCTCCTCATCATCACGCCGCTCGTCTTCCTCGGCGGCAGCTTCTATTCGATCACCATGCTCCCAGATGTCTGGCAGACGGTGACGCTGTTCAACCCGGTGGTCTATCTCGTCTCCGGTTTTCGCTGGTCGTTCTTCGGGATGGCGGATGTGCCTATCGGGATCTCGCTTCTCGCGATCCTCGGGTTCACGGCGCTTTGCCTCGGCGTGATCTGGTGGATCTTCCGCACCGGCTGGCGCATCCGGCCGTGAGGTCGCGTCGCAACAGGCGGGGGTATGTTGCGGCATCGCCTTGCTGGTCGTGCCGCGACGCTCTACATGCCCTTGCATGATGCGGCTTTTCCCCTTCCTGCGCGGCGGTCCGGTGGTCGGAGTGATCCGGCTTCAGGGCATGATCTCCAGCGGCGGGCGCGGCGCGGCGCTGAACGACGCCGGTCTCGCGCCCCTGGTGGAGAAGGCGTTCCGCAAGGGCAAGCCCAAGGCGGTGGCGCTGGTGATCAACTCGCCGGGCGGCAGTCCCGCGCAGTCTTCGCTGATCGCCGCGAGGATCCGCAGGCTGTCGGAGGAAAAGAAGATCCCCGTGCACGCCTTCGTCGAGGACGTGGCGGCCTCGGGCGGCTACTGGCTTGCCTGCGCGGCGGACGACATCTGGGTGGATCACAACTCGATCGTGGGCTCGATCGGGGTGATATCGGCCACCTTCGGGCTCAACGAGTTCATCGGTCGTCACGGGATCGAGCGGCGGGTCTACACGGCGGGCAAGTCCAAGAGCATGCTCGATCCGTTCCAGCCCGAGAAGGCCGCCGACGTGAAGCGGCTGAAGGAGCTTCAGAACGTAATCCACGACGGGTTCATAGACTACGTGAAGTCGCGCCGCGGCGCGCGACTGAGCGAGGAGGATCTCTACGACGGGACGATCTGGGTCGGGCCGCAAGCTATCGAGAAAGGGCTCGTCGACGGGGTCGGACATATCGTGCCGGAGATGAAGAAGCGCTACGGCGACAAGGTGCGCTTCGTCGTGCACCAGCAGCGGAAACCGCTGCTCGGGCGGATCGGCATGCGTCTCGCCGGGGATGCTCTGGCCGAGATCGAGGAGCGGGCCGGCTTCGCACGGTTCGGTCTCTGAGCGCATGATCGTCAAGATCGTCTTCCTCTTCCTGATCGCCATGGGCGTCCTCGCGATGTTCGGCCGGCTGCGATTTCCCGGACAGAAGAAGCTCGCCTCGCGGAAGTGTCCGAAGTGCGGTCGCTACAGGATCGGCAAGGGTCCCTGCTCCTGCGGGAAGGGAGCCTGACGGTTGGAATTCCTGATTGCGACGCTCGGGCTCGGCATTCTTCTGATTGCGGGCGACCTGCTTGTGCGGGGCGCGGTGAACGCCTCGCTCCGGCTTGGTGTCCCGGCCCTGATCGTGAGCCTCACCGTCGTCGCGTTCGGAACCTCGGCGCCGGAGCTCCTGGTCGCGATCCGCGCCATTCAGGACAACGCGCCCGGGATCGCACTTGGCAACGTCGTCGGATCCAACACGGCGAACATCCTGCTCGTTCTCGGCGTGCCGGCGCTGATCGCGGGACTCAAGACGGGCGAATGCGATACCCGGAAGAGCTATGTCACGATGCTGGCGGCATCGGTCGTCTTCATCGCCGCGGCCTTCCTGGGCCCGTTGACGTGGGTTCACGGGCTTCTGCTTCTCGGCATTCTCGCCCTCGTTCTGGGCGGCCAGTTCCGCGAGGCGCTCGCGCATCGACGGAATGGCGAGGCGGAGGTGGTGGGCGAGGAAGACCTCGAGGGCGTCGACCCGGACATGCCGTGGTGGAAGATCGGCCTCTACACGCTGCTCGGGCTGATCGGCCTGCCGCTGGGCGCCGATCTTCTCGTCGACGCCGCGACGGTGATCGCGCGCGACTTCGGCGTGAGCGAGACGGTGATCGGGCTGACGCTCGTCGCGATCGGCACGTCGCTGCCCGAACTCGCGACCACGGTGATGGCGGCCATCCGCAAACAGGCCGACGTGGCGCTCGGCAACGTGATCGGGTCGAACATGTTCAACCTGCTCGCGATCATGGGCATCGCGAGCTTTTTCGGCACGATTCCCGTCGCGGCGCAGTTCCTGCAGCTCGATCTCTGGGTGATGCTCGGAGCGTCGCTTCTTCTCGGCCCCTTCGTCTTCTTGTCGTCCCTCGATCTCACGAAGCGCTGGGGCTTCCTGTTCTGCGGGCTCTACGCGGCGTACATGTACGCTCTCGTGGCCTGAGGAGAGACGCATGACGGCACATCCCAGAGCACTTGTGACAGGCGCGGGAAAGCGGCTCGGCCGCGCGATGGCGCTGGATCTGGCTGCGCGCGGCTTCGACGTTGCGGTGCACTACAACGCCTCCTCCGACGCCGCCGAAGAGGTCGTCGAGGAGATCCTCGGCATGGGGCGGCGGGCGGCGGCGCTTGGCGCCGACCTGCTGGATCAGGCGGCGACGGAGCGGCTTGTGCCGGCGGCGTCCGAGGCGCTTGGCGGGCCGGTCACGGCGCTCGTCAACAATGCCTCGATCTTCGAATACGACACCCTGGAAAGCGCGACGGCCGAGAACTGGGAGCGTCACCTGAATTCGAACCTGCGCGCACCGTTCTTTCTGACGCAGGCGTTCGGGCGGCAGTGTCCGGAGCCGATCGAGGACGAGAACGGAGAGCCGCAGGCGCAGGGGCTTGTCGTCAACATGATCGACATGAGGGTTCGCAAGCTGACGCCCGAGTTCGCGACCTACACGATCGCGAAGATGGGCCTCTGGGCCCTCACGCGGACGGCGGCGCAGGCGCTTGCCCCGAAGGCGCGGGTGAATGCGATCGGACCCGGCCCGACGATGCAGGGCGCGCGGCAGTCCGCCGAGCACTTCCGCCGTCAGCGCGAGGCGACGATCCTGGGACGCGGCGCGGATCCCGAGGGGATTACGCGCGCGCTCGGGTATTTCCTCGACGCCCGGTCGGTCACGGGGCAGCTTCTCTGCGTGGATGGCGGCCAGCACCTCGTGTGGCAGACGCCGGACGTCCTCGGCGTCGAGTGAGGACCGCCGCGGCGCGGACCGGCGACCGGATTTGTACACCTGCGCCCTGTCCTTCACGAAACTGTTACGAATACGCTAGTGTTTTCAACGTATTGAGCGTGATGATAAAAAATGTCATTGGAAATCAGATGCTTAATTCCGCGCCTAATTTTTGTGCGAAGCAAGGAAGGTGCCTAGATTCAATGGATATTTCGCCCGATGGTGAAGTTATCCTCGCACTTACCCACAGGAATCGTGGACGACTTCCCACTTGTTTCACTCGGGATAAGGTTGCAGGCAGATCCGAGAATCATATTCATCCGGAATGACGGAAGAGACGAAAAAACCGGCGCCCACGGGCTACGCCGCGATCCGCGGGTATCTCCCGACGCTCGATGCGTCGCCGGGGGTCTACCGGATGCTCGATCAGAAAGGGGCGGTGCTCTACGTCGGCAAGGCGCGCAATCTCAAGGCGCGGGTTTCGAACTATGCACGGCCCGGCGGGCACTCCCCGCGGATCGAGCGGATGATCCGCGACACCGCGTCGATGATGTTCCTCACGACGCGGACCGAGACCGAGGCGCTGCTCCTCGAACAGAACCTGATCAAGCAGCTGAAGCCGCGCTACAACGTGCTCTTGCGCGACGACAAGTCGTTTCCGAACATCCTGGTCGCCAAGGATCACGCGTTTCCGCAGATCAAGAAGCACCGAGGGAAGAGGTCCGAGAAAGGCAGCTATTATGGCCCCTTCGCGAGTGCGGGCGCGGTTAATCGCACGCTGAACCAACTCCAGAAGGTGTTCCTGCTCCGCAATTGCTCTGACGCGACCTTCGAGAGCCGGACGCGGCCCTGCCTGCTCTACCAGATCAAGCGCTGCTCGGCGCCCTGCGTCGGCCACATCTCCGAGACGGAGTACGCGGGCCTCGTGTCGGATGCGGAACGGTTCCTTCAGGGCCGGTCGACCGGGGTGCAGGAACAGCTCGCTCTCCAGATGGAGGAGGCCTCCGGGGCGCTCGAGTTCGAGCGCGCGGCGGCGCTCCGGGATCGGATCAGGGCGCTGACACAGGTCCAGTCGGTGCAGGGGATCAATCCCAGGGGCGTGGCCGAGGCCGATGTCATCGCACTCCACATGGAAGGCGGGCAGGCCTGCGTGCAGGTCTTCTTCATCCGCGCGCACCAGAACTGGGGGAACCGGGACTACTATCCGCGCACCGGCGGGACGGAGAGCGCGGCCGAGGTTCTGCAGGCCTTCCTCGCGCAGTTCTACGACGACAAGGATCCGCCGCGTCAGGTGATCCTGTCCGACGATATCGAAGACCGGGATCTGGTGTCCGAGATCCTCGCGGATCGGGCGGGCCGGAAGGTCGAGATCCTCGTGCCGCAGCGAGGCGAGAAGGCGGAGCTCGTCGCCGGCGCGCTCAGGAACGCGCGCGAGAGCCTTGCGCGGAAGATGGCCGAGACCGCGACGCAGGGAAGGCTGCTGGACGGTCTCGCCGAGGCGTTCGGCCTCGATGCCGCGCCGGGACGGATCGAAGTCTACGACAACTCCCATATCCAGGGCGCGAACGCGGTCGGCGCCATGATCGTCGCGGGCCCGGACGGTTTCCAGAAGAGCCAGTACCGCAAGTTCAACATCCGGGGCGAGGAGCTGACGCCGGGTGACGACTTCGGAATGATGAAGGAGGTGCTGTCACGGCGCTTCAAGCGGCTCCTCAAGGAAGACCCGGATCGCGAGGGCGAGACCTGGCCGGATCTTCTCCTGATCGACGGCGGTGCGGGCCAGGTGAGCGCGGTCCACGGGATCATGGCCGAACTCGGCGTCGAGGACATCGAGGTCGTGGGGGTGGCCAAGGGTATCGACCGCGACGCGGGCAAGGAGGAGTTCCACCGTCCCGGCCGGCGGCCCTTCGCGCTCCGCCACAACGATCCCGTCCTCTACTTCGTCCAGCGACTTCGCGACGAGGCGCACCGCTTCGCGATCGGCGCGCACCGCGCGAAGCGGGCGAAGGCGGTGGGCGCGACGCCTCTGGACGAGGTGCCGGGCGTGGGCGCGACCCGCAAGAGGGCGCTGCTGCAGCACTTCGGGTCTGCCAAGGCGGTGAGCCGCGCCAACCTCGCCGACCTCAAGGCGGTGGACGGGATCAGCGAGGGACTGGCGCAGACGATCTACGATTTCTTCCACGCGAGGGGATAAGGCCAAGCCGCTCGTCCGCGGTTTCGAAACCGCGGAGGCAAGGCCGTCCGAGAGGCCGTGCGCCCCTCAGCCGAGGACGACCTGCATCGTCACGGCCGCATAGAACACGAGGCTCGCGACCAGCACGAAGACGTGCCAGATCGTGTTGTGGAACGGCAGCTTTTCCCAGAGGTAGAAGACCACACCGAGAGTGTAGATCACGCCGCCCGTCACCATCAGCACGATCACCGGGGTCGGCAGCGCCTCCATCAGCGCGCGACCCGCGATCACCCCGGCCCAGCCCATCGCGAGATAGAGCGCGAGGCCGGCCGACCGGAACCGGTGCGGCGCGACAACCTTGAGCGTCACGCCCGCGAAGGCCGCGCCCCAGAGGCCGAGCGTGAGCCATGCCCCCTGACCCGAAATCAGCGTGAACGGCGTGTAGGTGCCGGCGATCTTCATGTAGATCGCGGAATGGTCGAGCCGCTTCAGGAGGCCCGCCCAGTCCGGGTGCCGGATCATGTTGTAGAGCGCCGAACAGAGGAGCATCAGGATCAGGACGGCGCCGTAGACCGCCGCGCCGACGACCGACGGCGTGTCCCCGCGCACGAGCACCGCAGTGACGATGAGCGCCGGCACCGCCATCAGGGCGATCGAGACCCCCGCGACGTGCACCACCGCGTCCGAGATGTACTCGGCGCGGCTGTAGGCCCGGTGGAACATGCGCGCGACCTCTGTCATGTAGTCCAATGTAGTGCGCGGAGAGCCGGTCCGGCAAGCGCGGGGGCCGTTTCCTTTCCTCCACGTCACGACTATGGTCCGCGACATGACATGGACGATCCCGAACGTTCTCACGACCCTGCGCCTTCTGGCGGCGCCCGCGGTGGCCGTGATGTTTCTCTACTTCACCCGTCCCTGGGCAGACTGGTTCGCGCTTGTCCTGTTCGTCGGCGCGGCCGCGACCGATTGGTTCGACGGCTATCTCGCCCGGCTCTGGAAGCAGGAATCGAAATTCGGTGCCATGCTCGACCCGATCGCCGACAAGGCGATGGTGGTGATCGCGCTTCTCGTGATCACGGGGTTCTCCGGGATGAACCCGTGGATACTCCTGCCCGCGACGCTGATCCTCTTTCGCGAGGTCTTCGTCAGCGGGCTGAGGGAGTTTCTCGGCTCGGCCGCCGCGACCCTGAAGGTCACGAAGCTCGCCAAGTGGAAGACGACGACGCAGATGGTGGCGATCGCCGTCCTTTTCGCGCAGGGGGTGTTCGAGCACTACTTCGGCATGCTCGCGTTCGGTCTCGGCGAGGAAATGGTGGTGCGGATCCTCGAGGGCGAGGTGGAGGATCACCTCGGGCTCGAGATCCTCTACGACGGCATGTTCGTGAGCTGGTACGCCGGGGTGGCGCTCCTGTGGGTGGCCGCGGTGCTGACGGTCGTCACGGGATGGGACTACTTCCGCAAGTCGTTGCCGCTTCTGAGGGACACATGATGATCGACGTTCTCTATTTCGCGTGGGTGCGCGAACGGATCGGCCTGCCGAAGGAGCGGCTGGAGACCGAGGCC
>CAYTBD010000076.1:0-9195 GCA_964435755.1 uncultured Rhodobacterales bacterium | reverse complement strand
GCGCGACCATCACCTTCGTCTCCAACATTCCAGGCCAGACCCGCACGATCCCCTCCGCGATCTACGCTTTCTTGCAGGTTCCGGGCGGCGAAAGCTCCGCCATGAAGCTGGTGATCGTCTCGGTCATCGTGGCGATGGGCGCGCTTCTGCTGTCCGAGATCGTCGGCCGGCGTGTCGCCGCGCGCGTGGGCGGACAATGATGCTGGAAATCGCCCTTCGCCATGCGTTTGCCGACTTCATGCTCGACGCGACGTTCACGGCGCCTCCCGGCGTTACGGTCCTCTTCGGTCGCTCCGGCTCCGGCAAGACGACGATCGTGAACGCGGTTGCCGGCCTGCTGACACCCGACGCGGGTCGGATCGCCGCGGGAGACTGGGTGCTGCTCGATACCGAACGGGGCACGCGCCTGCCGCCCCATCGTCGCCGGCTCGGCTACATCTTTCAGGAGGGTCGTCTCTTTCCGCACCTCACCGTGCGCCAGAACCTGACGTACGGCGCGTGGTTCGCGCCGCAGGATGCGCCGCGCGAGGACATGGGGAAGGTCGTTGACCTGCTTGGCATCGGCCATCTGCTCGACCGGCGGCCCGGCGCGCTGTCGGGCGGCGAGAAGCAGCGTATCGCCATCGGCCGCGCGCTTCTCTCGGCCCCGCGCCTCATCCTCGCCGACGAACCACTCGCCGCACTCGACGAGGCACGAAAGGCGGAAATCCTGCCCTATTTCGAGCGGCTCCGCGACGAGGTATCGGTGCCGATCCTCTACGTCAGCCATTCCGCATCGGAAGTGGCGCGTCTCGCGACCAGCGTCGTCGCGCTGGAGGGGGGGCGCGTCGTCGCGCAGGGCACCGCCGCGGAGGTGCTGGGCGATCCCGCGATCCTTCCCGCGGGCGCGCGCGAAGCCGGCGCGCTCTTGACCGCCGTCGTCGTTGCGCATCACGAGGACGGCCTTACGGAACTCGACGCCGGTGGCGCGCCGCTGTTTCTGCCGCGGATCGCGTTGGTCCCGGGCACGGCCGTCCGCGTACGGATCGCCGCCCATGACGTCATTCTCTCGCGCGCCCGCCCCGAGGGGCTGTCGGCGCTCAACATCCTTTCGGGCACGGTGACGGAGATCCGCCCGGGCGAAGGTCCCGGTGCAATCGTTGCGCTAGACACCTCTGCAGGCCGTCTGCTCGCCCGCATCACCCGCCGCTCCGCCGACGCGCTGGGCCTTGGTCCCGGCGTTGCCGCGCATGCGATCGTCAAGACCGTCTCGGTCGCGCCGGGCGACATCGGCGGCGGGACCCGGCGCGCGGCGCCCGTGTTGCCGGACGAGCCGGGAACATGACCGATCGGGGCGGGACGTCGCCTTGGTGAGAAGAGGCCGCGCGGTCTGACAAGGCAGCCGGGCCATTTGCCTGCGGCCCCGTCCCAAAATCCCTACCAGAGGACGCCGACCCTGATGGCGTCGTGGATTGCCGCATGCGTGTTGCGGGAGGCGACAGCGTCGCCGATGCGGTAGAGATCGAAGGGCGCGGCGGGCTGTCGTACCGGGAAAGGCGCACCTTCGCCCGCGAGAAGCACTGACTGATCCACTTCCCCGGCATTGCGCGAGAGCGGCTTCAGCGAGAAGTAGAGATCGGCAAGCGGCAGGGTACCCTGGTTCACGACGACCTGATCGAAGTCCCGCGTCGCCGTGTGGGTCGAATAGTCCGTTCCGATGCGCGCGGAGAGCCTGTTGCCCTCGCGCCGGAGACCCAGCAAGCGGCGAGCGACGGTGAAGACCGCGTCCTTGTCCTGAAGGCTCCGCATGTAGGGGACGAGGTTCATGCCCGTAACCTCGGGCGCGAAGGACCGATCGCGTGTCATGATCTCCACGTGGTTTCCCAAGCCGGCGATCACCTCGGCTGCCTGAAGCGCGGTATGGTCGCCGGCATCGTCGTAGATCAGCACGCGTTCGCCCGGCCTCACATCGCCCGAAAGGATGTCCCAGCCGGTCACGGCCAACTCGTTGCCGTCTTCGAGGACCGACACCTCGGGCAAGCCGCCCGTCGCGATCACGACGACCGCGGGGTCGAGGGCGAGGACATCGCCGGCCTCGGCATAGCTGTTGAAATGAAACGCCACGTCGCGCGCGGCGCATTGCGCCATGCGCCACTCGATGATCCCGATCATCTCGCGCCGGTGTGGGGACTGCGCGGTGAGCCGGACCTGACCGCCGGGGTCGGGCGCAGCTTCGAAGACGGTGACCCTGTGTCCGCGCTCGGCTGCCACCCGTGCCGCTTCGAGACCGCCGGGCCCCGCGCCCACGACGACGACGCGCTTGCGGTCTTTCGCGGCGGGAATGACGTGCGGCAGCGACAGCTCGCGCCCCGTCGAGGGGTTGTGGATGCAGAGCGCCGCGCCGCCCGCGTAGATCCTGTCGAGGCAGTAGGTTGCGCCGACGCAGGGACGTATGTCGTCCTCGCGCCCTTCGGCGATCTTCTGGACGATGTGCGGATCGGCAATGTGGGCGCGCGTCATCCCGACCATGTCGAGCTTGCTTTCGGAGATTGCGTACCGCGCGGTCGCCACGTCGGGGATGCGCGCGGCGTGGAAGGTCGGAAGGCCGACCTCGGCCCGGATGCGTCCGGCGAAGTCGAGATGCGGCGCACCTCGCATCCCCTGAACCGGAATCACGTCGGTCAGGGTCGCGTCGGTGTCGACCCGGCCACGGATGACGTTCAGAAAGTCGACCATGCCGCTTTCCTTGAGCGAATGGCCGATGCGAATCCCGTCGTCCTCGCTGATCCCCCCGGGTTGCCCGTCGTCGGCGGTGAAGCGGACGCCCACGATGAATTCGGGCCCGACCCGCTCCCGGATGGCGGAAAGCACCTCGAGCGGGAACTTCAGGCGGTCGTCGATAGACGGGCCGCCCCACGGCGCGTCGAGGTGGTTGAGGTGCCCCGACCAGAAGGCATCCATGAGGTGGCCATAGGCCTCGAGTTCGATCCCGTCGAGGCCCGCCTCCTTCATCCGCTCCGCCGCGTCGGCGTAGTCCGCGATCACCCGCGCGATGTCCCAGTCCTCCATCACCTTCGGGACGGCGCGGTGAGCCGGTTCCCGGTGCGGACCGGGCGCGAGCGTCGGGAGCCAGTCGCCCCAGTCCCATCGGCTCCGCCAGCCGAGATGAGTGAGCTGGATCATCACGGCGCAACCGTGGGCGCGGCAGGCGTCGGTCAGGTCGGCCATCCAGGGAACGACCTCGTCGCGGTAGGCGAGGATGTTGTTGAAGGCAGGCGGGCTGTCGCGGCTGACGAGCGCCGATCCGGCCGTCATTGTCAGGGCGATCCCGCCCTTCGCCCGCTCTTCGTGATAGGCCCGGTAGCGGTCCTTGGGCAGCCCGTCTTCGGGATAGGCCGGTTCGTGACTCGTCGTCATGATCCGGTTCTTCAGCGTCAGATGCTTCAGCCGGTAGGGCTGGAGAAGCGGGTCGCGGCTCATCGGTCGGCCTTCTGTGTCCGGGTTCCTCCCTTGATACCCGCAAGTCACCGATGTGCCGAGTCTGCACCGGCGCCTGGCGGAGCGGGCACGACTCCGCCGCGAGCTGCCGGCGCATTCGATCTCCGGTATGTCGCGGGCGCGCGGGTGACGCACCGTCGGTTCGCCGAAAATGCAGTGAGCGATACCGCTATGCGGAAAGGAGACAACCGGATGCGCACCCATGCCCAAGCCGTGGTGATCGGAGGCGGCGTCGTCGGTTGCTCGATCCTCTATCACCTCACGAAGCTCGGCTGGACGGATGCCGTCCTGCTGGAGCGCTCGGAACTGACGAGCGGGTCGACCTGGCACGCCGCGGCGAACATCCACGGGCTGCACGATGTCACGAACATCTCGCGGCTCCAGCATTACACCATGACGCTTTACAAGGAGCTCGAGGCCGAGACCGGGCAGAGCTGCGGGGTGTTCCAGCCGGGATCGCTCTACCTCGCGCAGACGGAGGCGCGGGAGCATCAGCTGCGCCTGCAGGAGGCGAAGGCGCGGCGATACGGCATGAACTTCCACGAGGTCAGCCGCGACGAGGCCGAGCGCCTGCACCCGCTGGTGAACTTCGACGGCGTCCGCTGCATCATGTTCGAGCCGGACGGCGGCAACGTGGACCCCTCGGGCGTGACCAACGCCTATGCCGTGGGTGCGCGCCAGCGAGGGGCGGAGATCCATCGTTTCACGCCGGTCGTCGCGACCGAGGCGCAGCCGGACGGGACGTGGATCGTGCGCACCGACGCGGGCGACATCCGTACGCCCTGGGTGGTGAACGCGGCGGGGCTCTGGGCGCGCGAGGTCGCCGCGATGGCGGGGCTGGAGCTTCCCCTGATCCCGACCGAGCACCAGTACTTCGTCACCGAAACGATCGCCGGGATCGCCGCGCTGGACCGGCGGCTGCCTTCGGTCGCGGATCGCGACGGGGAATATTATCTGCGGCAGGAGGGCAAGGGCCTTCTGGTCGGCGCCTACGAGCGCGATATGCGCTTCTGGGCCGAGGAGGGGACGCCGCAAGGCTTCGGCCACGAATTGTTCCCCGACGATCTCGAGCGGATCGAGGAGAACATGATGCGCGCCATCGACCGGGTTCCGGCGGTGGGCGAGGCCGGGATCAAGCGGGTCATCAACGGCCCGATGATCTGGTCGCCGGACAGCTCGGCGCTGTTCGGCCCTGTGCCCGAGATGACAGGCTACTTCTGCTGCTGCGGGATCATTCCGGGCTTCAGCCAGAACGGCGGTCTGGGCAAGCTGTCGGCCGAATGGATGGTCGAGGGCGAACCTTCGCTCGACATGTTCGGCTGGGACCTCGCCCGCTTCGGACACTGGGCGGGAAAGGCCTTCACGAAGGCGCGGGTGCAGGACCAGTACGCGCACCGCTTCAAGATCCACTTCCCCGGCGAGGAGCGCGAGGCGGGGCGTCCTGTTCGCACGCGACCCGCCTTCGGACTGCAGAGCGAGATGGGCGGCGTCTTCGGGCTGAACTACGGCTGGGAGCATCCGCTCTACTTCGACGCCGATGTGCCCGACAGCGCCGGGTTCATCCGCCAGCCGTGGTGGGAAAGCGTCGGCCGCGAGGCGCGGATGCTGCGCGAGCGGGCCGGCATCATCGATATCTCCAACTTCGCCAAATACGTCGTCCGGGGTCCGGGCGCTGGAGACTGGCTGAACGCGGTCTTCGCCAACCGGATGCCCACGAAGGTCGGCCGGTCGTGCCTGACGCCGCTGATCGGGAAACGCGGCGGCGTGGCTGGCGATTTCACGGTGACGCGGCTGGCCGAGGACGAGTTCTGGGTGATCGGCTCTGGCATGGCGGAACGGTTCCACCAGAGGTTTTTTCGCGCGGTACCGCTTCCCGAGGGCACGACGTTCGAAAGCCGCACGGAGGCCGTCTGCGGCTTCAACGTCGCAGGGCCGCGGGCGCGCGACCTGCTGGCGCGGCTGACGAACGCCGATCTGTCCAACGAGGCGTTCGGGTTCTTCCGCTCGGCCCGGATTACCGTCGCGGGGGTGGACTGCGTGGCGGTGCGCGTTTCCTTCACGGGCGATCTGGGGTGGGAGGTGCATTGCGCGGAAGCCGACCAGGTGGCTCTTTACACCGCGCTCCTGGACGCGGGGCGCGAGGTTGGCGCGGGGCCCGTCGGCAGCCGCGCGCTGATGAGCCTTCGGGTCGAGAAGGGCTACGGCTCGTGGGGCCGGGACTACAGCCCGGAATACTGGCCGCAGGAAAGCGGGCTCGACGGGCTGGTGAAGCCGGACAAGGACTTCCTCAACAAGGACGCATGGACCGCGATCCGCCACAATGCGCCGCGCGAGGTCATGTCGATCCTGGAGATCGATGCGACGGTCGCGGATGCCTCCGGCGGCGAACCCGTGTTTCTGCCCGACGGCACGCCTGCCGGGCAGGTCTCTTCGGGTGCTTATGGGTACTCGGTGGGAAAATCGCTCGCCATCGCGTACCTGAAGTCGGATCTCGCCGGCGCCGGTGACGCTGTCCATGTCGCGATCTTGGGCGAGCCGCACTCCGCCCGTGTCCTGGACCGCCCGCCGTTCGATCCAGACGGGCTCAGGCTCCGCGACCTGCGTGCGGAGGCCGAGCCCGCCGAATAGATCATCCGGGCGACATGCCCCTCAGGCGCTCGGACCGGCGGCGGAGTATCTCCACCGTCGTCAGCAGTGCAATCGAGAGCACCACGAGGATCGTCGCGACGGCGAGGATCGTCGGGCTGATCTGCTCCCGCAGTCCGATGAACATCTGCCACGGCAATGTCTTCTGACCGGCCGAGCCGACGAAGAGCACCACGACGACTTCGTCGAAGGACGTGATGAACGCGAACAGTCCGCCCGAGATGACGCCCGGCAGGATGAGAGGCATCTGAACGCGGAAGAAGGTGCGGACGGGATCGGCGCCGAGGCTCGCCGCCGCGCGCGTGAGCGACCGGTCGAACCCCACGAGCGTGGCGGTCACCGTGATGATGACGAACGGAATGCCCAAGGCGGCATGGGCGAGGACGACGCCGAGATAGGTGCCCTGAAGCCCGACGCGCGAATAGAAGAAGTACATTCCCGCCGCCGAGATGATGAGTGGGACGATCATCGGCGAAATCAGGATCGCCATCATCGCGCGCCGGAACGGCACGTGCGGCTGGCTCAGCCCGATTGCCGCGAGCGTGCCGAGCGAGACGGAGAGGAGCGTCGCCGCCGGCGCGATCTTGAGCGAGTTCCACATCGCCTGCTGCCAGTCGGGATTGCCGAAGAAGTCCCGGTAGTGCTTGAGCGAATAGCCTTCTGGGTTGAGCGCCAGCATTTCGGGCGTGAATGTGAAGAAGTTCTCGGCGTTGAACGATAGCGGGATGATCGTGACGATCGGGGCGATCAGGAAAAAGAAGATGATCCCGCAGATCACCCGGAACCCGTAGTACCAGATGCGCTGACCCGTCGTTGCGTAGCTCGGTATTCCGGACATGTCGTTTACCCCAGGCTCACGTTGTCGATGCCCACGATCCGGTCGTAGACCCAGTAGAGGACCAGCACGACCACGAGCAGGATCGTCCCCAGCGCGGCCGCGAGGCCCCAGTTGAGCGATGTCGAGATATGGTAGGCGATCCGGTTGGAGATGAACGTCCCGGTGGTGCCGCCGACGAGTTCCGGCGTGATGTAGTAGCCGATCGACAGGATGAACACGAGAATGCACCCCGCGCCGATGCCGGGCACGGACTGTGGAAAGTAGACCCGCCAGAACGCCGTCCAGTTCGTCGCGCCGAGCGACTTGGCGGCGCGGACGTAGGAGGGCGGGATGGTCTTCATCACGGAATACAGCGGCAGGATCATGAACGGCAGGAGAATGTGAGTCATCGCGACGATCGTCCCGAACTGGTTGTTGATCATCACCAGCCGGTTCGCGTCTCCGACGATTCCAATCCAGACAAGGATGTCGTTGATGACCCCCTGCTGTTGCAGCAGAACCTTCCATGCGGATGTCCGTACCAGAAGCGACGTCCAGAACGGGAGGAGCACGAGAATCAGGAGAAGGTTCGCGCTCCGCGCCGGCAGCGTCGCCAACAGGTAGGCGATCGGATAGCCGAGCAGGATGCAGGATCCCATGATGACGAGCGACATGAACAGCGTCCGCTGGAACAGCAGCATGTAGATGCGCTGATCCTCATCTTCCGCCGTGACGCCGCCTTCTGGCGACAGCTGGAGGTCGACGGAATTCAGGAAATAGCCCGGCGTGTATTCGGGCAGGAAGGTCTTGATCGTGGCCCAGACCTCGTGGTCGAGCCAGTCCTCGTCGATGTCCTCGAACATCGCGCGGATGCTTTGCGTCTCGAAGCCCTCAACGGCCGCGCGTGCCTCGCTCAGCATGTCCGCGCCGGGGCCGGTGTAGGCATCGATCGCGTCTTGATCCGTCGCCATCAGGTCGCGGTAGAGCGCGAGGTGCACGGGGGCCCAGGGCTCCTCGGTCGCGGGATCGTCGTCGTCTTCGTCCTGCATCGCGCGGGCGAAGGAGGTGTAGGCATATGCCGTTTCGGGCATCAGCGCGGCGAAATCCGGATCGGCCTCGAACGGCTGGGGGTGCGCCCACCCCTCGGCCGCGACCATGTTCGCCCAGGGCTCGGCCTCGTCCCAGCGTGGGTCGAGGTCCGCGAACTGATCGAGGTAGATCTCGCCCACCTCGTCCACGGAACGCCCCGTCTTGCGGAAGAGTGACGACATCCCCGTCGTTTCATAGTTGAGACGGGATCCGAGGCGGGTATGCAGCTTGCGTTCCTGCGCGTCGACGAGATCGTAGGCAAGCGCGGCGAACGCGTTCTCCGGCGGGAGATCCTCGGTCGCCGCATCCCAGGTCTCGAGTGTCTGCGATGTGCGTGGCAGGGTTTCCGAGACGATCTGGTTCTCGACCGAGCGGAACAGCATATCGGCGATCGGCGCGATGAACGTGACCAGCACGAAGAAGAGAAGTGGCGCCACCAGCGCGAAGGCGCGGAATTTCTGGCGCCGGAGAGATCGCATCAGCGATCGCTTCAGCGGCGTGCCGTCGGCGGCAATGAGCGGCTCGACCTTACCCGGCTTCGGGCGGTCTCCCGCGTCCGGCTTGGGGATCGGGGCGTCTGCTGCGACGTCTGCCATGTCAGGTTCCTTCCACGACGAGGATGACGCTATCGGCGGTGCGGCGCCGGATGTCAGCGACGTCCTGGTATTCGGGATCGTTGTAGGCGGCGATCGCCGCTTCGTAGCTCGGGAATTCGATCACGACATGCCGCTCGAGCACGTCTCCCTCCTTGATCTCGGACTGGCCGCCCCGGACGATGAACTTTCCGCCGAGGCCCTCGAGGATCGGCGTATCGCGCCGGATGTACTCCTTGTAGGCCTCCGGGTCCCTGACGGTGATGTGTCCGATGATGTAGCCCTTCGGCATGATCAGCCCCCGCATGGGAAGCGGGCGCCGCGAAGCGCGGCACCCGCCGGTTTTTCAGTTACTGCGCGAGCCAGGCCTGGAACTTGGCGTCCAGATCGTCGCGATAGTCGGCCCACCACTCGTAGTTGTAGAGCAGCGTGTTGGCCGCGTTGTCCGGATCGGTCGGCATGTGCGGTGCCATCTCGATGCCGAGATCGGCGTGGGTCGAGACGAGCGGGGCCGACGATGCGCGTGCCGGACCGTAGGAGATCCACTTCGCCTGGTCGGCGAGGCGCTGGGTG
>CAYTBD010000075.1:0-9259 GCA_964435755.1 uncultured Rhodobacterales bacterium | reverse complement strand
TGCGACAACGTGGTCCAGGAGATCGTGAACCTGACGAAGACGCCCTTCGACCAGGTCGGTGGCGCGGACTATTCCTTCGACTGCACCGGAAACGTGCAGGTGATGCGCGACGCGCTCGAATGCACGCACCGGGGCTGGGGCGTGTCGGTCATCATCGGCGTGGCGCCCGCGGGGGCAGAGATTTCCACCCGGCCGTTCCAGCTGGTCACGGGCCGCGTCTGGAAGGGGACGGCCTTCGGCGGCGCGCGGGGCCGCACGGACGTCCCCCGGATCGTCGACTGGTACATGGACGGTAAGATCGAGATCGACCCGATGATCACCCACACCATGCCGCTCGACCGGATCAACACCGGCTTCGATCTCATGCACGCAGGCGAATCGATCCGGAGCGTCGTGGTGTATTGACGCCGAAGATCCGTCCGGCGACGCCAGAGGACGACGACGCCATCTGGGCGATCCTGAAGCCGGTGATCGAGGCGGGCGATACTTTCACCGCCGACCCGGACGGCGGCCGCCACGGCGCCTTCGCGTACTGGCGCCCAGATGGTGCGGAGAATTTCGTCGCCGACCTCGGCGGTCGGATCGTCGGCACGTCCTACCTGAAGCGGAACCAGAAGGGCGGCGGGGCGCATGTCTGCAACGCCGGCTACTGCACGGCGCCGAAAGCGCAGGGACGGGGCGTCGCGCGGGCCTTGCTGGCGCATTCTCTCGACACCGCGCGCGCGCGGGGATATCGGGCGATGCAATACAATTTCGTCGTCGCGACGAATACCCGCGCGATCGAAACTTGGCTGCGCGCCGGCTTCGAGACGGTCGGGCGCCTGCCGGGCGCCTTCCGCCATCCGGTCGCCGGGTACGTGGACGCGCTCGTGATGTACAAGGACCTGACCGATGGCTGACAGACCCCCCCTTCTCGCCGTCCTGATCGACGCCGACAACATCTCCGCCAAATATGCCGAGGCGATGTTCGACGAGATCGCATCCTTCGGCGAGGCTTCGATCCGGCGGATCTACGGCGACTTCGCCGGCGGCGGGCCACAGGGCTGGACCAAGGACAAGCTCGCCAGTCTCGCCATCGTCCCGCATCAGCAGTTCGCGAACACCACCGGCAAGAACGCGAGCGACATCGCGCTCGTGATCGACGCGATGGACATTCTGCACTCAGGTCGGTTCGACGGCTTCGTCCTGATCTCGTCGGACAGCGACTTCACCCGGCTCGCGAGCCGGATCCGGGAGCAGGGCCTCGACGTCTACGGCATGGGCATGCGCAAGACGCCGGCCGCCTTCGTCAAGGCCTGCAAGCGCTTCATCTACGTCGAGAACCTGGTGGCGGCGAGCACGCCGAAGAAGCAGCCGGAAAAGACGGCGAAATCCGACGATTCAGGCGAGAAGCCCGCCGAGGCCGAAGATCCGACCAAGCTCGTGATCCGGGCGATGGACGCCATCAATCAGGATGACGAATGGTATTCGCTGAGCCAGATCGGCCAGTACATCACGGCCTCCAATCCGGACTTCGATACCCGCACCTACGGCAAGCGGAAGCTCTCCGACCTCGTGGCCGACCTCAAGATCTTCGAGATGAAGAAGGGCTCCGGCAACCAGAACCTGGTGCGGCGCATCGACTAGCGCCGCGTTCCGTAGCGCGCCATGAACATGTCGACCGCGCCACGGATGACACGGTCGATCTCGGCATCGGAGAATTCGCTCTTCAGGCCGAGAACCATCGGAATGTGCAGCGATGCCTTGCAAAGCTCGGGGAACTGGTCCGCGGCGAGGTCTATGTCCTCGATCTCGAACTCTCCCTTCTCCACAGCCTGCTTGAGGTATTCGACCAGGATCTTGTGGACCGTCATCGGGCCCGAGGCGTAGAATTCGCGGCCGAGCTCGGGAAACCTGTCGCTTTCGGCCACGCAGATTCTGTAGACCTGCCGCCCGAACCCCGAGAGGAAAAACCGCACCATGTGGGACGCGGCCTCGAACAGGACGTCTTCAGGCGGGCCTGACAGCATGATGCGGTCGATGGCGGCGTCGGACTGACGGCGGCACTCGCTCTTGGCGACCTCCATGAAAAGAAGCCGCTTGTCCGGAAAGTAGCTGTAGAGCGTGGCCTTCGATACGCCGGCCTCTCGTGCGATCTCGTCGACGCTGGCGCCTTCGAAGCCA
The DNA here is from genome assembly GCA_964435755.1 of uncultured Rhodobacterales bacterium. Lineage (GTDB taxonomy): Bacteria > Pseudomonadota > Alphaproteobacteria > Rhodobacterales > Rhodobacteraceae > DAINOF01. The sequence goes on along the minus strand of CAYTBD010000075.1, from coordinate 7,096 downwards.
TCCCGGAGAAAGACCTTCCGCGCCCCGTCGAGCACCTGCGAGACCTTTCGGCCCTGCTTGAGGATATCCTTGTTCGCGTTCATGAGATCAATATATGCCCGCCCCGCAGTCTTATAAACTGCACGGTTCAGTTTGATCAAGGAAAAGGGCCGTCGCCGCCGTCCGGCCGCGCATAGGCGGGGCGGCGCGCATCCCCTTGCCTTCGCCTCGCCACCGATTAGTTTAGAATGGTTCTAAGAAAGATCGGTTGAATGATTCCAGCATTTGCACAGCGGCGGCGGTTCTCCGACCTGAGCGAGCAGGAGGTGCTCGCTCTGGCGATCTCGTCCGAGGAAGACGACGCGAGGATCTACCGCACCTATGCCGAGAAGCTGCGCGAGGAGTATGGCGCCTCCGCGCGGATCTTCGACGACATGGCGGCGGAAGAGGACGGCCATCGCCGCAGGCTGATCGAAAAGCACAGGGAGCGGTTCGGCGACTTCATTCCGCTGATCCGGCGGGAACACGTCTCCGGCTACTACGCGCGCCGCCCGGTCTGGCTGGTCGAGAACCTCGGGCTCGAGCGGATGCGGGACGAGGCCGAGCAGATGGAGCGGCAGGCGGAACGGTTCTACACGACCGCGGCCTCACGGACGAGCGACGCCGGCACCCGGAAACTCCTGGGCGACCTGGCCGCGGCCGAAGCGGGACACACGCGGAAGGCCGAGCGGCTGGAGGAGACGCATCTCGACGACGACGAGAAGGAGGTCGAGGCCCGGGCGGCGCATCGCCGGTTCATCCTGACATGGGTGCAACCCGGCGTCGCGGGGCTGATGGACGGGTCCGTCTCCACGCTCGCACCGATCTTCGCGACGGCCTTCGCCACTCAGGATCCGTGGACGACCTTTCTCGTCGGTCTCGCCGCCTCCGTCGGCGCGGGCATCTCCATGGGCTTCACCGAGGCGGCATCGGATGACGGGCAGATCTCGGGTCGGGGGTCCCCGGTCAAACGCGGCGTCGCGTCGGGCGTGATGACGACGGTCGGCGGTCTCGGTCACGCGCTGCCCTATCTCATCCCTCACTTCTGGACCGCGACGGTCATCGCGCTGATCGTGGTGTTCGTGGAACTCTGGGCCATCGCATGGATCCAGAAGAAGTTCATGGACACGCCGTTCTTTCGCGCCGCCTTCCAGGTGGTGCTGGGAGGCGGGCTCGTTCTGGCGGCGGGCATCCTGATCGGAAGCGGCTAGCGCTTGTGGCCGCTGCGCCCTCCGGCTAGGGGAGGCGGATGACCGCGGTCCTCGTGCAGACCCTGCCTTTTTTCGCGCTGATCGGCCTTGGATACCTCGCCGGCCGCACTGGTTTCTTCACCGAAGAGGCCACCGCCTATCTCACCAAGTTCGTCTTCTATTTCGCCCTTTCGGCGATGATCTTCCGGTTCGCCGCGAACCTGTCCTTCGGAGAGATATTCTCGTGGGACTTCGTCCTGGCCTATCTCTCGGCGACGACGGCGGTCTACGTGCTCGTGACGCTGGTGGCGATGCTCCGGGGCAGGGGGCTCGAGGAAGCGGCGGTCGAGGCGCAGTGCGGCGTGATCGGCAACGTCGGATTCCTGGGCCTGCCGATGCTCCTGCTGCTTCTGGGCGAGGCGGCTGTCGGCCCGATCATGATGGTGCTCGCCGTCGACCTGATCGTCTTCGGCAGTCTCATCGTCATCCTCATCACCGGGCGGCGTGACGGACGTGTGTCGCTCGGCGTGCTCGTCAGCGTCGCGCGCGGCCTTGTCCGCAACCCGATGATCATGTCGATCCTGCTCGGGCTCGCGTGGTCCGGCCTTTCCCTGCCGATACCGGGGCCCTTCGCCGATTTCCTGACGATCCTCGGCGCCGCCGCCACGCCCGGCGCCCTCTTCGCGATCGGCGCCTCGCTCGCCTCCAAATCGGCCGAGCGGCTGGCCGTCGCCGTCTGGCTTTCGACGTCGAAGCTGCTCCTGCACCCGGCGGCCGTGGCCGTCGCGGCGCTTCTGATCTTTCCGGTCGAGCCCTATGCGGCGGGCGTGATGATCGCGCTCGCGGCATTGCCCGTCGCGGGCAACGTCTTCATTCTGGCGCAGCACTACGGCGTTGCGCCGCAGCGCGCCTCGGCGGCGATCCTCGTGTCGACGGCGGTGTCCGTGCTGACGTTCTCGGCGGTGATCGCCTGGGTATCGGAATTCTGAAGGAGACGAGATGGAAACCCTATCCGAAAACAGATGCTTCGGCGGCGTGCAGGGCGTCTATTCGCACGCGTCCGAGGCGACGGGCGGCACGATGACCTTCGGCCTCTACCTGCCGCCGCAGGCCGAGCGCGGACCGGTGCCGCTCCTGTGGTATCTCTCGGGCCTCACCTGCACGCACGAGAACGCGATGGTGAAGGCCGGGGCACAGGGGTGGGCCGCGCGGCACGGGATCGCGGTCGTGTTCCCCGACACCTCGCCGCGGGGCGAGGGCGTCGCCGATCACGAGGACTACGATCTCGGGCAGGGCGCGGGATTCTACGTGAACGCGACCGAATCCCCGTGGGCGCCGAATTTCCGGATGTGGGACTACATCACCGAAGAGCTGCCGCGGATCGTCGTCAACGGGTTCCCGCTCGACGAGGAGCGGCAGAGCATCACCGGGCATTCGATGGGCGGGCACGGCGCATTGACCGCCGCGATGCGCTTCCCGGAGCGGTTCGCCTCGGTCTCGGCCTTCGCGCCGATCGCGCACCCGATGGCGAGTGACTGGGGGCGAAAGCAGCTTTCCGCCTATCTCGGCGAGGACGAGACACTATGGGCAGCGCATGATTCCACGCGTCTGATGCGGGAGACCGGGTTCCCCGGCGACGTGCTGATCGACCAGGGGTCGACGGACCAGTTTCTCCACCTTCTGAAGCCCGAGGCGCTGGCCGAGGCGATGGCCGCGCGGCGGCAGCCGGGGGCCTTCCGGATGCAGTCGGGCTACGATCATTCGTACTTCTTCGTCTCGACCTTCATGGAGGATCACATGCGCTTTCACGCCGAGGAAGTGGGCGCATGATCTACGTCGATGCCGACGCCTGCCCGGTCAAGGCCGAGGTCGAGGACGTGGCGACGCGGCTCAAGGTGCCGGTGCGGATGGTGTCGAACGGGGGGATCCGGCCCTCGGGCAATCCTCTGGTCGAGATGGTCTACGTTTCCGCAGGGCCGGACGAGGCCGACAAGTGGATCGCCGATCGCGCCGGGCCGGGCGACGTGGTGGTGACGGGCGACATTCCTCTCGCCTCCAAGGCCGTCGCCTCGGGGGCGCGGGTTCTCAAGCATGACGGCGAGGCGCTGACCGCGGCCAACGTGGGAAATGCGCTTGCCACGCGGGACCTGATGACCGATCTGAGGTCGGCGGACCCGTTCCGGCAGGGTGGGGGACGGGCGTTCTCCAAGACGGATCGGTCGCGATTCCGGGAAGCCCTGGACCGGGCCGTTCGGGCGGCTTCCTGAGGGGCGACAGCGGCGGATTGACGGATCTCAACCGTTCGGCAGATGCAGGCCGTACAACGACGCCATGAGCCGAGAATCGCCAAGAGAAGAACTGCCGAGACAGGTCAATGCGCCGGCTGTCCTGATCGTGGCGCGAGACCCTGTGTTCGCCCTGGACGTTGCCCGGGAGCTCGAGGGTCAGGGGATGCGGTGCGCCGGAACGCCGTCCTCCGCGTCGGAAGCGGGTGCGGCGCTCCGTCACGCACGTGCGGGGTTCGTGATTCTCAATACCGACGTCGGACTGTCGCCAGCCGAAGGCCTGGCTCGGGATCTGAGGCGGCTGGGCGTGCCGTTCCTGTATGTCACCGGCCACAGCGCCTGCGAGCTTGCGCAGCGCATGCCGGCGGCGCCGGTCCTCGAAAAACCCGTCACGGCCAGCGACCTCGCGGAAGCGGTGATGGCGTCTCTCGCAGGCGGCGGTGCCCGTCGGCCGCTACTCCGACCCGTTCCGTCCCGCGGTCCGGAAGGCGTTCAGTGCGACTACCTCCCGGCTTGGGCGCCACGCCGGCGGAGCTGCGCCAGATGCGCCTGGTCCGCCGGGGCACCGGCTTTGCAGGAAGTCCCATAAGGATCGTGATGTCTGCGTCTGTGGCGCTCTCCCGCGCCGAGTGTTCGGTTGACGCCACGGCCCGTCTCTCGCATCCTGACATCGGACGAGGAACGAGGTGCATTGAGAGGAGACCGGCTTTGCAGCGCAGGGCCCAGCTTGACGGCGTTTCGTCAGCGGCGGCCGTTCATCGGGACGCGACCTCTTGGGCCCGGTGGACCCTTCGCTCTGAGACGATGGATCTGCACCTTCGCGCGGAGGAGCTTCTCGGGGATCGTGCCTGCGACACGCTCGCGAACTACGGCGCCATGCTGCGGTCCAACCTTGCGGTCACCGAAGCGGTGCTGCGCGCGACGTCTCCGGTCCTCCCGAGCGACTTGAGGCGGGGCATCGCGGCGGATGCCCTCCGACTGCGGGAGGATCTCGGCGACATCGGCGTGCCGGTGATCCGCGAGGACGCGCATCTCGAATTCCATGATCCCGCAGCGGCCATCGGTGCGGTCTACGTGCTGGAGGGGGCGCGGCTTGGCGGGAAGGTGCTTGCACGACAAGCCGAGGCGCGGCTCGGCCTGTCGGCGGAGAGCGGCGCCGCCTACCTCAATGGAGAGGGCCGGGACTCCGGGCGCCGCTGGCGCCGCTTTCTCGCCGCCCTCGAGGCGCGGATCGTCTCGTCGGAGGACATCGCCCGCGCGGTGGCGGCGGCGCGGGAGACCTTTCGCCTCGTCATCCGCCAATACGAGAGGGTCTGAGGATCATGGCGGCGATGGCCCCGTCCTTCGGTGCGGCAACGCTGACCGACTGCGATCGCGAGCCGATCCACGTTCCCGGGTCGATTCAGCCCCACGGGGCGCTGCTGGCCCTCGAGCCGGACACCTTCCGGGTGACGCAGTGGGGCGGCGATCTTCCCGGAATGCTCGGCATTTCCGGGCAAGATCCGGTGGGCCTGACGCTGCATGACCTCCTGGGCGAGAGTGCCGCCGAAAAGGTTGCGCATGCCGTGAGCGACCGCCCCGCGCAGCCCTTGCCTCTGAAGACCTACGAGATCGAGCTCGCGACGCCCGCCGGCCCGGTCGACGCGATCATCCATCCGGCGGGTCCGGCCCTCATCCTCGAATTCGAGAAGGCCGTGCGCGGATCTGGCGGGACGCAGACGACGCTCCACTCCATTCAGAAGATGCTCGCGGAGATCGGCGGCGCGGCCTCTCTCTCGGACTACCATCAGGCCTGCGCGCAGCAGGTGCGCGAGCTGACCGGCTTCGATCGCGTGATGATCTATCGCTTTCTGGAGGACGGCAGCGGAACCGTCATCGCCGAGGCGAAGACCGACGAGATGGAGAGCTATCTCGGCCTGCATTATCCGGAATCCGATATTCCCAAGCAGGCGCGCCAGCTCTACCGGACGAACTGGATCAGGAGCATTCCGGACGTCGCCTACACGCCGATGCCCCTGCACCCGGAGATCAACCCCGCGACGGGCGCCCCGCTGGATCTCAGCCATTCCGTCTTCCGGAGCGTTTCGCCCCTGCACGTGCAGTATCTCAAGAACATGGGCGTGGCCGCGTCGATGTCGCTGTCCATCGTGCACCGTGACGACCTCTGGGGCTTGATTGCCTGCCATCACCGCGTGCCGCACTTCGTGTCCTGTGACGCGCGTGCCGCCTGCGAGATCTTCGCGCAGGTCTATTCGCTGCAACTCGAATCGCGGCTGCATGCGGAGACCTACGAATACAGCCTCCAGCAGCGGTCGGTGCACCAGCAGATCGTCATGCGGCTCGCGCATGAAGAGCATATTTCGGACGGCCTTATCCGCTACCGGCCGAACCTGCTCGATCTCATCCAGGCCGACGGCGTCGCGGTCTGGGTGGATGGCGAATTCGCCGAAGTCGGCCACACCCCCGGAGCGGCCGGCGTCCAGAGCCTCGTCCGTCAGCTGGATCAGCAGGATGACAAGGGCGTGTTCGCGACCGATCATCTCGCGGAGGAGTTTCCCGAATGCGCCGGCGTCATCGGGGAAACGGCCGGAATGCTGGCCCTTTCGGTGTCGCGCGCCCGCAAGGACTACATCCTGTGGTTTCGGCGGGAGGTGGTCGATACCGTGACCTGGGCCGGCAATCCGACCAAGGCGATCCAGAAGACGGGCGAAGAGGAACGACTGACGCCGAGGGCCTCGTTCGCCGCATGGCGCGAGACGGTGCGCGGTCGGTCGCGGCCCTGGAAATCCATCGAGATCGAAGCGGCGGAGGCGCTCCGCCTGTCGATCCTCGAAGTGGTGTTGCGGCGCATCGACCAGGTCGCGCGGGAACGCGCGGAGGCGCAGGAACGGCAGGCGCTTCTCGTGGCCGAACTCGATCACCGGGTGAAGAACACGCTCGCGAGCATCCAGTCTCTCATGCGTCACACGCGACGGTCCCACGTGACGCTCGACGATTACGTCGACAGCCTCGGACGCCGGATCAAGGCGATGGCCCACACGCACAACCTGCTGTCGCAGAGCCGGTGGCGCGGCGCCGAACTGCGCGCGCTCGTCGAAGAGGAACTGCGTCCCTACGACGGCGCGTCGGGCACGGTCTCCATCGACGGTCCGACGCTGGAGCTGAAACCCAAGGCGGCGCTGGCACTCTCCATGTTCATTCACGAACTGGCGACGAACGCGGCCAAGCACGGGGCGCTGTCGGCTGCGGACGGGAAAGTGTTCATCCGCTGGAGCGTGGCCTATGACACCCTCCACGTTGAATGGCTTGAACGCGGAGGACCACCCGTTGTGCCGCCTGCACGACGCGGGTTCGGGCGGACGGTCATCGAAAGCTCCCTCGCCTACGAACTCGACGGTCGGGTCGACCTGCGGTTCGAGGCCGACGGAGTCGTGTGCACGGCCGACATTCCGATGGATGTTCTTCAGCGGCTGCCGGACACCGACGACGCCGCCAGCGGGGAGCGACAGCAGGCGGAGCCGGATCGTCCGCTGAGAGTGCTGCTTGTCGAGGATTCGCTGATTACCGCGCTCGATGTCGCCCGGGTGCTCGAAGACGAGGGAT
>CAYTBD010000074.1:0-9264 GCA_964435755.1 uncultured Rhodobacterales bacterium | reverse complement strand
GCGCCCTGGCTGCCGCCGATGACGACGAGGCTCATCGGATAGTCGCCCGGCATGATGTACCCCGCGCCCTCGCGCTTCATCACGGCCGCCCGCACCGGATTGCCGGTGTGGATGCCCTCCACGCCCTCGGGCAGCGTCGTGGGCCACGTCCCGCAGGCCACGGCCTCGACCCTTCGGGCGAAGACCGCGTTCACCCGGCCCAGGACGCCGTTCTGTTCGTGGATGAGCCGCGGGACCTTCAGGACCGTCGCCGCCGAGAGCGCCGGAATCGTCGGGTATCCGCCGAAGCCCGCCACCACCGCCGGGCGGTCGCGCAGCATCCGGGCGAGCGCGGCGGACACCCCGCCCGCGATCACGAAGGGCGCCGTCGCCTTGCCCGCGACGCCGCCCCGCGCGAAGGTCGCGCTCGCCACGCGGTCGATCTCGACGGCGTCGGGAAACCCGCCCGCATAGCGCGCGCCCCGCGCGTCGGTCGACAGCTTCACCCGCCAGCCCTTGCCCACCATCGCCTCGGCCAGCGCCTGCGCGGGAAACATGTGCCCGCCGGTGCCACCGGCCGCGATGACGAGGAGCGGGGCCGGTGCCATCACCGCGACCGCCGGATCAGGACATCGCCGATCTCGCCCTGCGGGCGCGTCCGGGTGAAGGCGAGAAGCATCCCCACGAGGATGCCGCCCGCGATCAGCGAGGATCCGCCGTAGCTCACGAACGGCAGCGTCATGCCCTTGGCCGGCAGGAGCCGCACCGCGACCGACATGTTGATCATCGCCTGAATGCCGAAGGTGCAGGCGAGCCCGGTTCCGGCGAGGCGGATGAACGGGTCGCGCTCGCGCATCAGCCGGATCAGCGAGCGCGTCACGATGGTGGTGTAGAGCGCGATGATGACGAGGACGAGGATCAGCCCGTATTCCTCGGCCGCGACCGCGATGATGAAGTCGGTATGGGCGTCGGGCAGCGACCACTTCACGGTCCCCTCCCCCACGCCGACGCCGAGGAAGCCGCCCTCGCGGATCGCGTTCGTGGCAAAGCCGATCTGCGTCGTCGCGTCGACCTCGGACGACAGGAACCCGTCGATCCGGCGCGCGAAATGCGCGGAGGTGTTGTAGGCGAGCGTGCCGGCGCCAACGACGAGAAACGCCACGCCGATCAGGATGGCGACCGGCGCGCCGGCGGCGAAATACATCACGCCCCAGGCGAAGAGGATGAGCGCCGCCTGCCCGAAGTCGGGCTGGATCACGAGGAAGGCCGCGACGAGCACGGCGAGCAGCGCGGAATAGAGCTTGCCCGGCGGCCCGTTCAGTTCCTGGCTCGCCGCCATGAACCATGCCGTCACCGCGACGAAGCAGGGCTTGAGGAATTCCGACGGCTGCAGGCTGCCGAAGCCGATCGAATACCACCGCACCGCGCCCTTGCCGAAGTCGGTTCCGAACACCGGCAGAAACGCCAGCGCGACCAGCGTGATCGCGAACCCGGCCACGGCGAGCCGCCGGACGAGCACCGGCGCCATCATCGAGGTCGCGACCATCACGACGATCGCCAGCGCGCCGAAGATCGCCTGACGCTCGACATAGTGGAAGGGCTGGAAGCCGTTGCGCTCGGCCAGAGGGGGCGAGGCCGCGAGCCCCAGAAGAAGACCGATCCCGAACAGAAGCAGGACGCAGGACAGCGACCATCGGTCGATCGTCCGCCACCATCGCGGAAGGATGGGCTCGCCCGCATGTGCGGGAATAGCGCCATGGACCATCTCAGTCATGGAAACCGCCTGAAACTCTGCCTCGTCGTGCCCGTTGTCCGGGTCTGGAAGTGATTCTAGCGAATCGGGACTCGCGGCGCCAGAGAAAGGTGCATGCGCCTGGAATTCGATCGCCGGGGGACCGTTCGGCACCGGTGCGGCGGATTTTCCCGTCCGCCGGTCAAAATGACACGTGGTTCGCGCAGGCGTTTTCCTTACCCTCACGGCAGCGAACGGGAGAGCGAAATGAAAGTCGGAATCGTCGGCGCCGGCATGGTCGGCAGCGCCACGGGCTACGCGCTCGCGCTCATGGGCACGGCGTCGCGCGTCGTCCTGGTGGATCTGAACGCGGATCTCGCCCGCGCGCAGGCCGAGGACATCGCCCATGCGGTGCCGTTCGCCTCTTCGACCGCCGTCACCTCGGGAGACTACGATGACCTGAAGGGCGCCGGCGTCGTCGTGATCGCCGCCGGCGTGTCGCAGAAACCCGGCGAGACCCGGCTCGAGCTTCTGTCCCGCAACGCGGAGGTGTTCCGCACCGTCGTGGCGAACATCCGCACCGCCGCCCCGGAGGCGATCCTGCTCGTCGCGTCGAACCCCGTCGATATCATGACGACCATCACCACGCAGCTCTCGGGCCTCGATCCGACCCGCGTGATCGGGTCCGGCACGATCCTCGACACGGCGCGGTTCCGCAACCTCCTCGGCCGTCATCTCGGCATCGCGTCGCAGTCGGTTCACGCCTACGTGCTGGGCGAGCACGGCGACAGCGAGGTGCTGGCATGGTCCGCCGCGCGGGCCGGTTCGGTGCCGCTGCGCGACTTCGCCGCACAGGTCAGCTCTCCGCTGACCGACTCGGTGATGGCGCGCATCGACGATGGCGTCCGCAACGCGGCCTACACGATCATCAACGGCAAGGGCGCGACGTGGTACGGGATCGGCGCGGGCCTCGCCCGCATCATCCGCGCGATCGCGCGGGACGAGCAGTCGGTGCTCTCGGTCTCGATCCTGACCTCGGAGGTCGAGGGCGTGCGCGACGTCGCGCTGTCGATCCCCCGCGTCGTCGGCGCGGAAGGCGTGCAGGCGCAGCTTTTCCCGGACCTCGACCCGGCCGAGCATGCGGCGCTGGCGCGCAGCGCCCGCCTGCTCAAGGACACAGCCGACGCCCTGCGTCTCTGACGGGAGGCGCGGCCGTCTCTCAGCCCCGACCCGGAGACTGCCTGCCGTCGCCGCGGGGAACAGCCTTTCGCCCGACAGCGTTGATCGTCGTCAATCGTGGCGGATGGAGTCGTGCAAGTCTCGATCCGCTGACCGCATGACACGCCGCGCGGTCCGGATCGGCTCCGGACGCCCGGCTGTACGACGCAGCAGGCCCGGCGGGGGTCGGGTGTATCCTTTGTGATTTGGGTGCCTCGCCGGGCTTCGATCCCTTGTACACTGGAGAGTTGAAAATGACGGAAACCGACACATCCACCGAGGTGAAGAAGACGCCCTCGTCCGAACCCGTTCCGGCAGGGCGCTGGGGATCCCTCGCCTCTCTCAGACGCGAAATGGACCGGCTGTTCGACGATTTCGGCACGTCGGGCTGGCCGGTGCCCGGCGCGATGCGGCTCATGGCCGAGATGCCGCCGATCCCCGCGATGGACCTCGTCGAAAGCGACGGCGGTTACGAGATCACGGCGGAGCTGCCGGGGATCGATCCCAAGGATGTGGATCTCAAGGTCTCGGGCGACATGCTGACGCTCAAGGGCGAGAAGCGCGAGGAGAAGGAGACCGGGGACGACAACCGTCACGTGAGCGAACGCCGCTACGGCAGCTTCCAGCGCACCCTGCGGCTTCCGCCCGATGCGGATTCCGACAGGATCGACGCCCGGACGTCGAACGGTGTCCTCAAGGTGACGATCCCGAAGTCGGAAGAGGCCAAGGCGAAGGAAAAGAAGATCGAGATTTCAGGCGGCTGACGCAGCCGGTCGATCCTTCTGCCGGCTGCGGCCGCACCCGATCCCGCCGGCCCATCCCGGCGGGATCCGCCCGGTCCGACCCCTCACGACAGGGCGACGGCGAAGACCGCGATGCCCGCGGCAAGACCCGCGCCCACGGCGAGAAAGCGCCCGAGCCGGCGCCGGTCCTGGCGCGAGGCGCTGCCCGAGTAGTCGAACCGTTCGTAGACCACGTTCCGCATCGGCAGGCCGAGATCGAGAAGCGTGTCCGACACCGCCGCCACCATCGGCCCCGGACCGCACATCAGCGCGACGGTCGCCTCCCGGTCGAGACCGGACAGCAGCGTCGTCAGCCGCTCCCGGTCGAGCCGGCCCACGGCGCAGTCGATCCCGTCGCCGGGTTTCTCGCTGAGAAGCAGCACGTCGAGATCCAGCACCTCGCGCGCCGCGGCGATCTCGGGAAGGCAGGCGAAGTTCGAGGGCCGCCCGACCGCGTAGACCAGCCGGACCGGGCGCCGGTCGCCCCGCGCCACGAGATCGCGCAGAAGTCCCATGATCGGGCCGATTCCCACCCCGCCCGCGATGAGCAGGACGCCGTGCCCGGGATGGTGGTCGAGCGTGAATTCCCCATAGGGTCCGTCGATCCCGATCGGGGTTCCGGGCGCCAGATCGCCGATCCCGCCGGTGAAGTCGCCGGCTTCCTTGATGATGAGGCTGACGCCCGGCCGGGTCGGGCTGTCGGCGATCGAGAACGGGTGGTCGAAAAGCGGAAACCGCCGCTTGCCTTCCGTCATCCAGACGAACTGCCCCGCGTCGTAGCCGAGGTCCGGCGTGCCGGGGGCGGGCTGGATGTCGAGTTCCCACGTCCGGTCGGCGAGCTTCGTGACCGACCGGAGCTGCCACGGCCGGAGGTGCAGCTTGGCCCACCGCCAGCCGTAGAGGGTCGCCATCACGAGTGCGAGGGCCAGCACGACCACCCACCAGTGGACGTTGACCGCGCCGAGCGCGCTGAACCGGCCCGCGGTGAGCGCGTGGTGCAGCCCCGTCCCCGCCGCCGTCACCGCGAGGATCACGTGGCTCGCCCGCCAGATCTCGTAGCGCACCGGCAGCCGTTCGCGGAGCGCCGAGCTGACGACGAGAAGCGCAAGCGCCACCAGAGCGATCACGCCGGTGCGGTACTGCGGCAGGACGTGATAGGCCACGAGGAGCTGGAAGCCCAGGTCCGGATCCTCGAGCCAGGTCGGCAGGACGTAGAACACCGGATGCAGGATCAGCCCCACCAGCACCCACCAGGCCGCGATCTTGTGGAACGACATGATCTTGTCGATCCCGAGCCGGCCCGAGACGGACTCGAACCGCCCCGAGGTCAGGAACTGCACCGCCATCGCGGTGAGCGCGACGAGCCCGAGCCCCGCGCCCACCCGCTCGAGCGGGACGAGCGGGGCGACGTTCCGCGTCGCGGCGAGCGCGAGCGGCAGCAGCGCCACGGCGAGATAGACAAGCGCGAGCGCGCCGCCCGTAAGGCGCGGAAATCCGAACGCGGGCCGTCGGTCCGCTGTAGCCATATCGACGATGTCCTTTCCGAAATCCGGTCGAGCGTATCCTCAAGTCCATTGAAATGCGATACAGTGACAAGGATCAACAGCCTCGTACCCCGAGTCGTGCGAGGATCAGCGCATTCAACTCCAGCAGGAGCGCATAGATGAGCCTGTCCCGACCGTTCCGCCCCCTCGCCCTGTCCGCGGTGCTCGCCTGCCTCGCGGCGCCGGTCATCGCTCAGACGGAGGCGGAGCTTTCCGCCCTCATCGAAGACTGGCTCGCGTCACCGCATGCCGACTACGCGTCCCCCTCGTTCACCCACTGGAACGAGGACGGCGCCGTTCCCGAGAACTGCGCCGCCTGCCATTCGCAGCCGGGGTTCCTCGACTTTCTCGGAGCGGACGGCACCCCGGCGGGCGTGGTCGACCACCCCGCCGCGACCGGCGCGGTCATCGGCTGCGCCTCCTGCCACACCGACGAGGCGCACGCGCTCGACGCCTTCACCTTCCCCTCGGGCGTCACGGTCGAGGATCTGGGCGACTCCGCCACCTGCACCGTCTGCCATGCGGGGCGAACCTCCACCGACACGGTCGTCTCGGCGACCTCCGACCTCGCGGAGGACACCGTCTCCCCCGACCTGGGCTTCATCAACATCCACTACGGCATCGCCGCCGCCGTGATGGCGGGCTCCGACGTGCGCGGCGGGTTCCAGTATCCCGGCGAGAGCTATGCGGGGACGTTCCGCCACGTGCCCGGCGCCGACACCTGCGTCGCCTGCCACGAGGCCCATACCACCGAGGTCGCCACGGACGGCTGCTTCGCCTGCCACCAGGGCGTCGATGATCTGAAGGACATCCGCATGCAGCCGGCCGATTTCGACGGCGACGGCAGCAATGCCGGCGGCATCCATGCCGAGATCGAGGGGCTCCACGCCCGGCTCTACGACGCGATCCAGCGCTACGCCGCCGAAGTCGCCGGAACGCCGATCGGATACCACAAGGACTCGTTTCCCTACTTCTTCACCGACACCGATGCCGACGGAACCATCGGCGACGACGAGGCCGTCTTCCCCAACCGGTACCAGAGCTGGACACCGCGCCTTCTCAAGGCGGCCTACAACTATCAGGTGGCGGCGAAGGATCCCGGCGGCTACGTGCACAACCCCAGATATCTGCTGCAACTCCTCCACGACTCGCTGGCCAGCCTGTCGGAGGAAGTCGAGGTCGACATGGGCGCGCTCAGCCGGCCGTGACGGCGACGATCGCCGTCGACGAGCCGCGCGGCCGGAGGATGCCCGGGCCGGACGGCCTCAGAACGACTCCATGATGCGGTCCGCATCGGCCAGGCACCTGGCGCGGCGCAGCACGTCGTCGATCAGGCGGGTCATGTGGCCGGTGCGCTCGTAGAGATCGAGATCCTGGGCGATGGCCCTGACCTTGATGTCCGGCATGGACGAGATGAGTTCTTGCAAGGATTTCATGAGCGTCGGTGAGTAAAGGTCCGGCTCGACCCGGACGGGAACGGCAACTTCAAGGCTTTCTTGTTTCACAGCGAGCACGACAGGCTCCATCACTCGTACGTACACAACGACGCCAATAAGCCGAGTAAAGTCGATTAAACTGTGACCGGCAATTGATTTGTTTGGGTAAGGTTACCGGCATTGCGGCAGACTCCGGGCGAGCTCGGGAAAAACCGGGGCGCCAGCGGCGTTTCGCCAGCCTCCTGCCAGATTCGGCCCGAAAACGGCCCCTCGGGACAATCCCCCGAATCCGGTGCAACCGTTTCCGCCGTCGGCTCAGAGCCGGCATGGCGACTCGTCCCGGCCCCGGCGCAAAAGCCGTTCGACAGCGTCGGCGCCCGACACTAACGTCGCGCCATGGACATCCACGACAGCCGATATTCCTGGGGCCGGCTCGCCATCACGCTCGCGATCGCCTGCATCGGCAATGTCGGCATGTGGGCGGTGATCGTGGTCATGCCGGCGATCGAGGCCGAATTCGGCACCACCCGCGCCGAGGCCTCCCTGCCCTACACGCTCTGCATGATAGGCTTCGCGCTGGGCAACCTCGTGATGGGGCGGGTGCTGGACCGCTTCGGCATCACCCGCGCGCTCATGGCCGCCTCCGTCATCATCTCGCTGGGCTTCGCGCTTTCGGCGGTCTCCGGCTCGGTCGCCCTCCTGTCCGCCTTCCACCTCCTTCTGGGGTTCGGAAGCGCCACGTTCTTCGGCCCTCTCATCGCCGACATCTCGCACTGGTTCATGGCCCGCCGCGGCATCGCCGTGGCGGTCGCGGCCTCCGGCAACTACCTCGCGGGCGCGATCTGGCCGATCCTGCTCGCCGGGATCCTCGCCGAGACCGGCTGGCGCGCCGCCTATTTCGTGATCGCCGCGACCGTCGTCACGCTGGTGGTCCCCGCGTCCCTCCTTCTCCGCCGCCGCGTGCCGCACGAGGCGAGCATGCGCGCCGAGACCGCGGCCACCCTCAACGCGCGCCGCACCGACCTCTCGCCGCGCGCGCTGCAATGGCTCCTCGCGCTCGCGGGCGTCGCCTGCTGCGTCGCGATGTCGATGCCGCAGGTGCACATCGTCTCGTTCTGCGTCGATCTCGGCTACGGTCCCGCCGTGGGCTCCCAGATGCTCTCGCTGATGCTTCTGGGCGGCGTCGGCTCCCGCCTGATCTCGGGGTTTCTCGCCGACCGGTTCGGCGGCGTGAAGACCCTCCTGCTGGGCTCGACGCTCCAGATGCTCGCGCTCTGCCTCTACCTGCCAACCACGGGGCTCACCTCGCTCTACCTCGTGAGCCTGATCTTCGGGCTGTCGCAGGGCGGCATCGTCCCGGCCTACGCGATCATCGTCCGCGAATACCTCCCGGCCCGCGAGGCCGGCGCGCGCGTGGGCCTCGTCATGATGGCCACCATCGTCGGCATGGCGCTCGGCGGCTGGATGTCCGGCCTGATCTACGACCTGACCGGCTCGTATCAGGCGGCGTTCCTCAACGGGATCGGCTGGAACCTCCTCAACATGGGCATCATCGCCGGCATCCTCCTGCGCTCGCGCCCGAAGACGGTCGCTGCCTGACGGGCCTCCATCTGTCCCGAAATATCCTCGGGGTGGGTTCGGGAGGGGCAGACAGCCCCTCCCGCTCCGGCGCTTGCCGCGCGCGCCCGCCTCGCCGATAGTCGCGCCCATGACCACGCCCCGCCTCACCCAGGACCCGCACAGACCGCGCCGACCGCGAGAGAAGGTGCTCGAGGTCGCGATCGGCCGCGAGGTCCGCGCGCTGCGCCAGCAGCAGGGCCGCACCGTCGCCGACCTCGCCCGGACGAGCGGGCTCTCGGGCGGCATGCTGTCGAAGATCGAGAACGGCCAGGCCTCGCCGTCGCTCACCACGCTGCAGGCGCTGGCGCAGGCGCTCTCGGTCCCGCTCACCGCCTTCTTCCGCGGCTTCGAGGAGACCCGCCCGGCGCTTCACGTGAAGGCCGGCGAAGGCGTCGAGACCGAGCGCACCGGCACCCGCGCCGGGCACCAGTACAACCTCCTGGGCCACATCGGCTCGAATTCCTCGGGCGTGATCGTGGAGCCCTACCTCATCACGCTCACGACCGCGTCGGACGTGTTTCCCGCCTTCCAGCACGAGGGGATGGAGTTCCTCTACATGCTCGAGGGCGCCGTCGACTACCGCCATGGCGAGCGCACCTATTCCCTCCGCCCCGGCGACAGCTTCTTCTTCGACGCCGACGCGCCGCACGGGCCGGAGGTGCTGGTCGAGCTGCCCGCGCGCTACCTGTCGATCATCGCCTATCCCGCACGGCACGAGTAGGCGCTTGATCTGGCGCAAGGGACCGGCGCGCCGCGGACGATAGTCTCCCGCAATGAGACGGGAGCGGGCGACAGGACGAGGCGGGATAGCCGTCGACGCCGACGGGCTGGCGGCGGTCGAGCGGGTCGCGGCCTACGAGATCGCGAACACGCTCGTGACGGTGAACCTCAGGCTCCAGAACGCGCTCGCCATGCGGCCGGAGGAATTGCAGGTCTTCCTTGTGATCGTGCTC
>CAYTBD010000073.1:0-9322 GCA_964435755.1 uncultured Rhodobacterales bacterium | reverse complement strand
AGGCCCCGGCTGATCGCGCGTCGCGGTCACAGGCCTTCGAAGAGCGAGCCGACGCCGTAGGCGATGATCGCCGCGGCGCCGCCGATGGCGAGCGTCTCGAACCCCGACCGCCACCAGGACGACAGCGACCAGCGGCTCTTGAGCGTGCCGATCGCGAAGAAGACGGCGGCGGTCATGGCCATCGAAATCGTGAAGGCATCGGTCAGGCCGATGAGAAACGGCATGAGCGGTACCATTCCGGCCGCGAGGAAGGCCGCGAAGGTCAGGAGCGCGGCGCGAAGCGGGCGCGGGGCGACCGGGGAGAGCCCGTATTCGTCGACGAGCATGAGGTCGATCCAGCTCTTCCTGTTGCGCGCTATGGCCTCGGTCGCGTCGTCGAGCACCCGGCCGCCGAGGCCCTTTGCCGCGAGGATCTGGCGCAGCTCCTCGCGCTCGCCGGCGGGGTGGTCGCGGATGTGGCGTTCCTCGACGGAGCGGAGGCGCCGGACGTCGTCGAGTTCGGCCTTGGTGCCGGAGTAGTTCCCGGCCGCCATGGAGAAGCCGTCGGCCAGCACGTTGGCGATCCCGAGCGCGATGATCACCTTGGTCGAAAGCCCCGCGCCCTCGACGCCCGCGACGATGGCGAAGGTGGTGACCGCGCCGTCGATCCCGCCGTAGACCATGTCGCGGAGATGCCCGCGCCCGTTGGCGTTCGAGAGGCGTTCGGCGATCTCCGCCTTGCTGTGACCGTGATCCGGCATTCTGGCTGACCTTTCGGCTGGCTGCCGAAACTGTGCGCCGTCGGGCGATCCTGCGCCTTGAGGCGGATCAAGCGCGGCGAACGGTCCCGGCCGCTGAAGCAGAGCAGCTTGACCTTGGTCAAGGTCGCCGGGACCGCGGCATCGTAGGGTTCGCGGAAATCCATGGGAGAGGTGCGCCATGACCGACAAGTCGCCCGAGGGATCGCCGTTCGAGGCATGGGCAAAGCTGACCGAGGCAAGCATGGGGCCTTTCGGACAGGTCGGCATGGCCTGGATGGAGGCCATGTCCGATCTCGGGAGCGAGTTTATCCGCTTCGTCTCGGAACGGGTCGAACAGGACGTCGCGACGCAGCACAAGCTCCTGCACAGCAGCAGCATGGAGGAGCTTCGCCATGCGCAGGCGGAGTTCGTCCAGAAGGCGATCGACGACTACACCGCCGAGACCGGCAAGATCATCGAAATGAACGCGGCGCTCATGCAGCGGCTGGGTTTGCCGAAGACGGACTGACGCGGGAGAGGGGTTTTCGCCGTCCCGCGCGTCAGGCAAGAAGGGCGCGACCCGTAGCAGGTTATCCTCGCGTCCATGATGCCAGCGCAAGACATCCCCAAGAAGAGCGACCGGCGCTGGCCCGTCCGAAGCGCGGTCATGGTCGTCGCGGCCTTCCTTCTGGCCGCGCTGCCCTTCGCGCTCTGGCAGTTCACCTCCAACTCCGACGAGGCCCGTTACACTCTCGCGGCCGCGCGGATGATGGAGACGGGCGACTACATCGTTCCCTATTCGGCATGGGGGGAGGTGCGGCTCCTCAAGCCGCCGCTGACCTACTACTACGTCGTGGCCGGATTCTCGCTCTTCGGACAGTCGATCTTCGCGGTGAAGTCGATGTGGCTTCTGAGCGCCGCGGCGATCCTTGGACTGACGTGGGCGCTTGCGAAGGGCATCGGGGCCACGCGGACCGGGGCGGCGGTGGCCGTGGCGGCGCTCGCCTCGAACCTGCTGTTCTACCGGGCGGCGCTGACGCACAATCCCGACATTCCGCAGGTTCTGGGGATCACGCTGGCGCTCGTCGGCTTCGTCCGGCTTGCGGGCGAGGACCGCCCGCCCGGCTGGGCCTCCTACGCCGCATGGCTCGGCATCGCCTGGGCCTTCATGGCGAAGGGTCTTCTGGCGCTCGTGCTCGTCGGGCTGGCGCTGGCGCTGAGGGCGAGCTACGGCAGGCTCCGGCCGTCGCGGCACGAGATCGCGGCGATCGTCCTCGCGGCGCTCTCGGTCGGCTGGTGGTATCTGGCGGTGGCGCTCCGGCAGCCGGATGCGCTCGTCCGGCAGTTCCTCGGCGATCAGGTGACCGAAAAGGCGATGCTCGGGGCGGAAAACATCGGCGCGCTGGGATACTTCGCGGGCTTCCTCGCGCTCGGGTTTCTTCCGATCCTCATCGCGGCCCTGCCGTTCCGCCCGAAGGGTCTCCACCGGCCCTCGCCCGGCGTGCTCCTGCTGGTGCTCTGGGCGCTCGTCATCGTCGTGATCTTCTCGTTCTCGAACTACCGGGTCGCGCGTTACCTGCTCCCGGCGCTCCCCGGCGTGGCGGCGCTGATCGGGTTGTGGATGGGCGGTCTTGACGGAGAGGATCTCGCCCGGCGGGCCGGGCGCGCGGTGCGCCTCCTTCTCGTCCTCTCGCTCGTCGTTCTGGGTCTGACGGCGATGATCGTCTACGCCGGCAGCACGATCCTCGCCGCCGTGGCCAGTGTCCTGGCCGGTCTCGCGATGATCGCGGCGCTCTGGTGGCTCTCCGGGACGCGGCGGCCGACTGCGGCGCTCGCGCTCCTGACGCTCACGCTGCCGCTCACCGTCATCCTGTTCCTGCCCGCTTACCGGGTGGCGGGCTACCCCGCGGCGGCGGATCACGGCGCGCGGGCGATCGAGGAGGCGGGCCTTCCGACCGACAGGGTCCTCGTCCTGCGGCGCTGGCATCTGATGGAGCGCATCGGCCTGCAGGTGCCCCCGGTCGAGGGCTTCCTCTATTCCGACGACATCGATCCCGACCTCCTCGCCCAAGCCGGCATGGCGCTCACGATCTTTCCCGAGATCGCGGAGGGGCTGAGGGCGCGCGGCTGGACCGTGAGGGAGGAGCGGGGCGCGCCGGAAGGATTTCCCGCCGATGCGTTCTGGCGCGCGATCCGCGAGCGCGACATCGCCGGACTGAGAGCCGCCTACGGCGAACCGCTGTACATCGCTACGCCGCCGGAGTGACGCTCAGATCGCCCTCTTCTCCCGGTGGATCAGGTAGAGATTCCGGCTGTAGATGAAGACGCCGAGGGACTGGCCGAGGATGAAGACCGGATCGGCCCGGTAGACGGCATAGGTGAAGAGCACGATCCCGCCGCTGAGCGAGAAGTACCAGAAGGCCAGCGGAATCGTGGACCGCCCCGCGCGTTCGGAGGCGACCCACTGCACGAGGAACCTCGCGGTGAACAGGAGCTGCCCGCCGAGGCCGAAGACGACCCACCAGAACTCGGTCCAGTTTTCGACGCGAAGCCAGGAGAAGATTGTATCGATCACGGAGCGCTCATTCCTCGGAGGGTTCGGCCTTCTTTCGACGCCGGATGAGCCACATCACGCCGAGAAGGTCAACGACGCCCACGAGGCCGCGCTGGAAATTCGAGTAATTCGACCGGCCGCCGCCGCGCGCCCGGTGGCTCACGTCGACGAGCGCGATCTCCCAGCCATCCCGTTTGAAGAGCGCGGGCAGGTAGCGGTGCATGTGGTCGAAATAGGGAAGCGTCAGAAAGACGTCGCGACGGAACGCCTTGAGGCCGCAGCCGGTATCGCGTGTCCCGTCCTTCAGGAGCCGGCCGCGCAGCGCGTTCGCGAATTTCGAGGCGGCCTTCTTCGACCAGGTGTCCTGCCGGCCCACGCGCTGGCCCGCGACGAGCGCAAGGCGCGGGGGCGCGTCGGGGTCGAGGAGAGGGGCCATCAGCTTTGGAAGCTCGCCGGGCGGGTTCTGCCCGTCGCCATCGAGCGTGCAGACGATGCGGCCGGTGGCGCCGCGCACACCGGAGTGGACCGCCGCGCTCTGCCCGGCGGACCTGGGATGGGTCAGGAGCCGGATGCGCGGATCCTCGGCCGCGGCCGCCCGCACGGCGGCGCCGGTCGCGTCGGTCGAGCCGTCGTCGACGACGATGATCTCGAAGGCGGGCGCAGTCGTCAGGGCCGCGACGATCCCGTCGAGGAGCGTCCGGATGTTCTCGGCCTCGTTCCGGGCCGGAATGACGATGCTGAGGTCCGTCATCGAACCAGCCTCCGTTCGGGCGACCCTAGGCGCCCCTGGCGCGGCACCTGCGTGCCAGACCCGCCGCCCTCCTGCACCGAAAGCGGCGCGGACGCCACCCCCGGCCCCCGTGCCGCGGCGTCAGCGCCGCGGTCCGGCGGATTTCTGCAACAGGCGGCTACTCGAGAACCTCGCGGATCACGTCGCGCAGGCTGAGCGTCGGGTCGAACCGTCCGGTCTCGAGGAACTCGATGGTCTCGGCGATGACGACGGGATCGTTCATCATGAAGGTGTGGGTGACGGGCAGGACGATGTGGTCGGCCAGGCCCGCGACGCGCGTGCTCTCGACCGAAACCTTGCCGTCGTCCGGCCCTTCGATGATCTGGGAATAGAGCGGGTTCAGCGACTGGTTCCCCGCGATCACGCCGACCTCGAAGGCGGGAAAACGGAGTTGGTTCGGGACACTGTCGGGGCCCGTGCCGAGTTGCAGCCCGGCCGGCCCGCTGATCCAGCCGAAGGCTTCGAGCTCACCGAACTCGTCCACCAGTTCGGAGCCGCGATTCGGCGGAGCGAGCATCACGACGCGGCCCATCTCGGCCGGCCGGTGCGTCTCGAGCCAGAGGCGGGCGAGGATGCCCCCCATCGAGTGGGTGACGAAATGCGTGCGCGCCTCGCCGCATTCGGCCACCGCCTCCGTGACGGCGGTGTCCACGAGATCGTCCAGCGGCACCTCCGTCGACGGATAGGTGCGATTCACCGTCGTGTAGCCGCTCGCCTCCAGCGCCCGTTCCATGATCGCGAGAGACGCCGAGGTGCGCGCGAGGCCGTGAAGCAGCACGACGCATTCGTCCTTTTCCTCCGCGGCGGGGGCGCAGGCCGGAAGCAGCGTCACGAAGGCGCAGAGGAGCAGGGTCCGCATGCGGTAAATCTAGTGCTTTTGCAGAACCGTTGCGAGAGCGTGTCAGGAAACGGTCGACGCGACGTTGCGGCACGCTAGGATGGTTGACGGGAACTGACGGGAAACCTGATGATTGAACGTATCGCGGTCATCGGCGCGGGACTTGCCGGTCTCGTCGTCGCGGCGCGGCTCCACGCGGCGGGACGGACGGTAACCGTCTTCGACAAGAGCCGGGGGCTCGGCGGGCGCCTCGCGACGCGCAGGACCGACTTCGGGGCCTTCGACCACGGGGCGCCGGTGGCGCATTGCGAGCGCGCGCCGATCCAGTTTCTCGAGACCGAGAGCGCCTGCGTCCGGTGGGGCGATCTGGGGCATGTCGGCCTTCCCGGCATGTCGGGCTTCGTGCGTCCGCTGGCCCGCGGTCTCGACATCCGGACCGAGGTCGATATCGCCACGGTGCGGATCGATGGCGCGCATGTCGTGGTGGAGGACGCCGACGGCGAGTCCCGGGGATCCTTCGAGCGCGCGGTGCTCGCGATCCCCGCCACGCAGGCGCGGCGGGTGACCGGTGATCTGTCGGGGGCGGAGGCGCTCGACGCTGTCGTCATGAAACCGGTCTGGACGCTGATGGCGGCCTTCGGGCGGCGTCCGGACCTTCCCGATGTCGTCCGGCCCGGCGGCGCCCTGAAGATCGTCGTCCGCAACGGCGCGAAGCCCGGGCGCAGCGGCGAGACCTGGGTCGCGCATGCGAGCAGCGACTGGACGCGCGATCGGCTGGAGCAGCCGCGCGAGGCGATCCTGCCGAAGCTTCTCGCGGAGTTTTCCGATATCGCCCTCGGACGTCTTCCGCGGCCGGTCCACGTGGAGGCGCATCGCTGGCGCTACGGATTGGCCGACCGCCCGCTCGGCGACCCCTTCCTCCGCCTCGCCGGAGGACGGGTGCTGGCCGGCGGCGACTGGGCGCTGGGCAGCCGGGCCGAACACGCGTGGCTTTCGGGGCAGGGCATGGCGGACGAGATCCTGGGCTGAGCCCGCCGGTTCATCTTGCCGCGACACGCAGTGCCCGCCCTTCCAGCGGCCGCGGCGCCGCGGTAGAGGGACGCATGGCCTATCGCATCGCCTCGCTCCCGGATTTCGCGCAGCACGGATTCGACACCGTGATCGACGTGCGGTCTCCCGCGGAATACGCCGAGGACCACCTGCCGGGCGCGATCAATCTGCCGGCTCTCTCCGACGCGGAGCGCGCGCGGGTCGGCACGATCTACAAGCGCGAGAGCCCGTTCACCGCGCGCAAGCTCGGCGCCGCGCTGGTGGCGCGGAACGTCGCGGCGCATCTCGAAGGGCCGCTCGCGGAGATGCCGGGCGGCTGGCGGCCGCTCGTCTACTGCTGGCGGGGCGGTCAGCGGTCCGGGTCGGTCGCGACGATCCTGCGCGAGATCGGCTGGCGCGTGGAGACGCTCGAGGGCGGCTACCGGAGCTTCCGGCGCGGGGTCGTGCAGGCGCTCTACGAGGCGGACTTCCCGGCGCCTGTCGTGCTGCTCGACGGGAACACTGGGACGGCCAAGACCGATGTGCTGAAGCGGCTCCGCGCGAAAGGCGCGCAGGTGATCGACCTCGAGGGCCTCGCGCGGCACCGGGGCTCGCTCCTTGGCGGCGTCGCGGGCGGACAGCCGAGCCAGAAGGCCTTCGAGACGGCGCTGGCGGTGGAGATCGCCGCGCTCGATCCCGCCCGCCCGGTCGTCGTCGAGGCCGAGTCGTCGAAGGTCGGCGACCTCATCGTGCCGCCCGCGGTCTGGAAGGCGATGGCCGCGGCGGACCGGGTCGAGATCGGGGCGCCGCTCACGGCCCGCGCCGACTACCTCGCCCGGGCCTATGCCGACCTTACGGCGGACCGCGAGGCGCTTCTGGATGCGCTGGGACTGCTGAAGCGGCTGCAGGGCGCCGAACGGGTGGCGGACTGGCAGGCGATGGCGCGGGAGGGGCGGTTCGAGATCCTTGCGGCCGAGTTGTGCGCGCAGCACTACGACCCGCGGTACGCCCGGAGCCGGGCGCGGTGGGAGCGAGATCCCGTCGCGCGGCTCGAGGCCGACCGGCTGGACGACGCAGGCATCGAAGAACTGGCCGACGCGATTCTCAGCCGGCTCGAATCAGTGGCGGACCGTCGGTGACATTTCCGATGCGGGCAGCCGCATACCCCGCCTTTTCAAGGGCTTCGACGGCGGAACTCGCGTGTTCGGGCGCGACGACGGCAAGCAGGCCGCCCGCGGTCTGCGGGTCGAACAGCAGCGCTTCGCGCGGGCTGTCGCCAAGCTTGGCCGCCACCCCGGTGGAGGTCCGGTTCGTCTCCCAGATGGTCGACCGGACGCCGGCGGCGGCGAGGGCCTCCGCGCCCTCGTAGAAGGGGATCGCGTCGAGATCGAGTGTGGCGCCAGCGCCGCTTTCCGTCAGGATGTCGAGGAGGTGCCCGGCAAGGCCGAAGCCGGTGACGTCGGTCATCGCGTGGGCGCGCGCGAGGATCGCGGCGGCTTCGCCCTGCGGCCGCGCCATCTCGGCGAGACAGCCGGCGACCCAGGGACCGCGTGCCGCAAGCCGCATCTCGGCGGCGAGGATCGTGCCCGACCCGATGGGCCGCGTCAGGATCAGCGCGTCGCCCGGGCGCGCGCCGGCATGGGTGATCGGGGTCTTGTCGGCCAGGCCCGTGACCGTGAAGCCGAGCGTCAGTTCCGCGCCGGTCGTCGTATGGCCGCCGACGATCCCGGCCCCTTCGGCTGTGAAGATTTCCGAAGCGGCATCAAGAAGTTCCGCGAGGGTCCTCTCCTGCAACTCGTCCGACATCGGCGGCAGGATGATCTGCGCGAGCGCGGCCTGTGGCATCGCGCCCATCGCCCAGATGTCGCCGAGCGCATGGAGCGCCGTGATCCGCCCCATGAGCCAGGGATCGGAGGTGAAGGCGCGAAGGTGGTCGGTGGTGAGAACCTGCCGCGTGCCGCCGACCCCGATGATCGCCGCGTCGTCGCCGGGACGGCTGAGCACATCGGCGCGCGGGTTCTGCGGCAGCCGGTCGAGAGCGCGGGAGAGCGTCGCGCCGCCGACCTTGGACCCGCATCCGCCGCAGAGCGGGTCGCCGCCGTGGAGCGCGTCGCGGACGCCTGTCGCGATGTCGCGCGGCAACTTGGGCGGCGGCATCGACGGAAGCTCGGCGAGGCCGTCCATGAAGCTGTGGTCGATCCGGTCCTTGAGGCGCCAGACCCAGTGGCCTTCGAGGGTGACCCCGTTTCGTTCGCCCACTGCCCTTTTGCGGCCGAGGGAGATCAGTTTCATGTAATCCCCCTGCGGTTCGAACGGTTTGCGGGGCGAGCCCGAAAGATCGGCGCGGATGTTCGCGTAGATCGAGGGCGCGGCGCGCACCGCGTAGACGCCGGCTTTCGGGCGCGGTGCGTGGGCGATGTGCGCGGCGTCGCCGCAGGCGTAGATCGACGGATCGGATGCGCGCAGGTAGCGGTCGACACGGATGAAGCCGTCCACGAGGTCGAGGCCGGTATCCCGGAGCCAGTCATGGGGCCGGGCGCCCGCCGCGCCGACGGTGAAGGTCGAGGGGATCTCGCGGCCGTCCGAGAGGCGGACCGAGGTCGCCGTCACTTCGGAAACGGTGGCGTTCTCGATGACATCGATGCCGAAGCGTCGCATGTTGTCCCGCAGGCGCCGGGCGGCCGCGGGGGCTGTCCCGGGCAGAATCGCACTCCGATCTATGAGGGTGATCGTGGCCGGCCCGTCGCTGTCCCTCAGCGCGTGCGCCATGGCCATGGAAAGCTCGACGCCGCCCACGCCGCCGCCGATGATGGCGATGGAGGCGGGGTCGTTCCCGTCGCGATACGCGGCCCATGCGGCGGCGTAGCGGTCAAGCGGCTTGGCGGGAACTGCATGTTCGGAAAACCCCTTGAGATCAGGTAGATCCGAGGTGATGCCGATGTCGATGGAGGCGATGTCGTAGGCGATCTTCCTGTGACCGTCGACGGTCACGGTCTTCGCCTTCCGATCGATGGCGGTGGCCCAGCCCAGGATGATCCGCGCGCCGGCGAAGCGGGCGAGGCGGATGAGGTCGATCTCTAGCTCGTCGCGGGCGTAGTGGCCGGCGACGAAGCCCGGGAGCATGCCGGTATAGGGCGCTGTGGGATAGGGGTTGATCACCGTGAGGCGGACGCCGGGAAGGGGCTTCATGCCCCAGCGTTTCAGGACCAGCGCATGGGTGTGGCCGCCGCCCATCAGGACGACGTCGCGGACGAGGGGAAGGGGCATCGGCGTCATGGGCGGGACGCTAGCCGAGCGGCGGGGCGGGTGGAAGCGGGGCGGATCGGCGCAGCCGAAGGGGCGGTGAGGAAGGCGCGGGACATTGGGCCAGCTCAGGGAGCGAGCCAGGTGCC
>CAYTBD010000072.1:2952-9397 GCA_964435755.1 uncultured Rhodobacterales bacterium | reverse complement strand
GTCCGTCTTTGTGCTCTTCACCAGGCGCTTGCCGTTGTCCAGCGTCAGCCGCGCATACCAGTTCTCGCTGCCAAACCGCTTCTCCAGCTTGAGTTTCTTGTGCACGCTTACGGTGCTCGTGCCGTAGCTCATCGTGCCCAGTTCCCGCTAAATACCTCTTGCTGATCGCTAAAACCGGGAAGCAGCGCGGTACAAGCTGCACCCGCCCTGTGCACGAATTGTACACCACGCGCGGTGCACATGATCTGGCGCTGAGGAACCAAGTATCGCAAAATGTTGTGCAAATTCTGGAGGCGAGTGGGGGAATCGAACCCCCGTGCACGGATTTGCAATCCGCTGCGTAACCACTCCGCCAACTCGCCGTCAGCATTGAACGAGTAGGTTTCCTGAGGCGCGGCGTCAACAGGTTATCGGGCTGGTCTCGCCACGGGTGCTGGGAGGACCGTGCAACGCGATCGCGGCACTACGCCACGCAGTTCGAGAACGACGGCAGCCCCGTCTCGACGATCGTCAAGGGTGTCAGCCGTTGCTGCGCCCGCATCGATCGTCAGCCTGATCGCGGCGCTCGTGCCACGGGAGGCTTGTTCCCGGCTTTCCCGCCATTCTTGTGCCTTCTTCGCGTGCCATCCGGGGCGCGTCGTATTTCTTTCGACATGCGCGAGAAACGTTGCAACGCGCCCGGCGGCTTGCAACAGTGACCCCGGGGTTGCTGCAGTCCGTCATCGCGCATGCGTTCGCGCCACAGAGAGAGGACCAGACGATGTCTCTTGCACCAAGGCTCGCTTCGATGCTCCGCGCCGCGCTCCTCCTGCTGATGGTCTCGGCTCCGCCGGCCGCCGCGCAGGACGGCATCTTCGCGGGCGGCTGGACGCTCGAGCCGCAGGCGTCGTCGCTGCGGTTCCAGTCGGTGAAGAACCTCACCAATGTCGAATCCAGCGGGTTCGCGGAATTCGCGGGCGGCATCGACGACACCGGCCTCGCGACGGTCCGCATCTTCCTCGATTCCGTCGACACCAAGATCGACCTGCGCAACGTGCGGATGCGGTTCCTGTTCTTCGAGACGTTCCAGTTCCCCGAGGCCGTCATAAGCGCCCGCCTCGACCCGGCCGCGCTGGCCGACCTGCCGGATCTTCGCCGCAAGATCATCCCGCTGGACTACACGCTGGATCTGCACGGCGTGTCGCGGACGGCCGAGGCCGAGGTCGCGGTGACGCTGATAAGCGACGACATGGTCGCGGTCTCGACGACGGCGCCGATCTCGGTCTCCGTCGCCGACTTCGGCCTCGACGGCGGCATCGCAAAGCTCGAGGAGGCCGCGAACGTGGTGATCGTGCCCTCGGCCACGGTGTCGTTCGACTTCGTCTTCTCCCGCGCCGCGACCGATGAGGACAGCGTCGTGACCGCCGCCGCGCAGGACCGTTCGGGGGGCGCGGCCACCGCGCTCGAGCCGCAGGGCAATTTCGACCGCGCCGCCTGCGTGGGCCGGTTCGAGATCCTCTCGCGCACCGACAACATCTATTTCACGAGCGGAAGCGCCCGGCTCGACGCCCGGAGCGAACCGCTCCTCGACAGCATCGTCGACATCGTCTCGCGCTGCCCGGATCTCGTGATCGAGGTCGGCGGGCACACCGACAGCGACGGCAGCGCGGCCGCGAACCAGAGCCTGTCGGAACGCCGCGCGACCGCGGTGACGCAGTACCTCGTCTCCAAGGCCATCCCGGCGGCCCGGATCCGGACCGTCGGCTACGGCGAGGCGCGGCCCGTCGCGTCGAACGAGACCCCCGAGGGCAAGCGGCGCAACCGCCGCATCGAATTCGCCGTTGCCGAGTAGCCCCGCCATGCACCGCCTGACCCTTTGCCTCGCGGCCGCGATCCTGATGTTCGCAACCCTCGGCGCGGGACGCGTGGCGGCGGACGCGCGGCTGGCGCTCATCATCGGCAACGGCGCCTATTCGGATGTCGCGCCACTCCCCAATCCGTCCAATGACGCGGCGCTCATGGCGGCGTCGCTGCGCAACGTGGGCTTCGACGTCACCCTCGTCACCGACGCCGCGCAGGACGACCTGATCCGCGCGATCTCGGACTTCGGCCGGCGTCTGAGGGATGCCGGAGACGATGCGACGGGGCTGTTCTACTACGCGGGGCACGGGGTCCAGTCGTTCGGGCGCAACTATCTCCTGCCGGTCGACATACGCCTTCAGGACGCCGCGGACCTGAGCCTCGTCGGCGTGCCGGCGGACGCCGTGCTGCGGCAGATGTTCTCGGCGCGGAACCAGACGAACATCGTCATTCTAGACGCCTGCCGCGACAATCCCTTCGTCGCGATCCCCGATCTCACCGACAACGGCCTGGCCGAGATGAAGGCGCCGACCGGCACCTACCTCGCCTATTCCACCGCGCCGGGCGAGATCGCGGTCGACGGCGGCGGCTCGAACAGCCCCTTCACCGAAGCGCTGGCGACGCGGCTCTCGACGCCGGGCGTGCCGATCGAGACGCTGTTCCGGGAAGTCCGCGTCGACGTGATCGAGGCGACCGAAGGACTGCAGACCCCGTGGGACACGTCATCGCTCACGGTCGACTTCCAGTTCGTCCCCGCCGTCGCCCCCTCGCCCGAGGAGATCCAGATGCGCCAGCTCTGGGAGTCGGTCCGGCTCAGCCGCGACCCGGTGCAGGTGCTGCTGTTTCTCCGCGCCAATCCGCAGAGCCCCTTTACCGAGGACGCGCGGGCGCTGCTGAGCGAGCTGATGGCGCAGGAACTCCAGGCCGGTGCGGCCACGCCGCAGGCCGAGGCGCCGCGGCCCGAACCCGTCGACCCCGCCGAGGCCGAGCGGCTCCTGATCGAGGAGGCCCGCGCCACCGGCACGGCCGCGGCCTACGAGGCCTATCTCGCGGCCTACCCGGACGGCGCCTTCTCCGAACTGGCCCGCCTCGAATTGCAGACGATCGTCGACGGCGGCGTGCGCACCGATCCGATCGCGGACGCGCCCGAGCCCGTCGCCGCACCTCCGCCCGCGCCCGCCGTCACGGGTCTGCCCGACAGCGTGGCCTTCGCCGCGCCGATCGGCGCCGGAGACCCGGAGATCGCGACGCGCAGCCTTGCCGACCTGATAGCGGGCTCGCCCCGGTTCCCGCCGATCGAGGGGCTCCCGGATGCCGTCTGGAAGGACAAGACCTGCGCGTCGTGCCATCAGTGGAACCAGGCGAACCTCTGCGATCAGGCGCAGACCTATCTCGGCGACCGGACGCGCGCGCTTTCCAAGCAGCATCCCTACGGCGGGATCTTCAAGCAGGCGCTCAGCATCTGGGCGCGGGACGGCTGCAACTAGGATCCGGTGACGCGCGTCCGTCCCGGCGTTCCGACCCCGCGGGACCGGCGGCGTCCGGCCATCGCCGCAGACTGATCCCGATCACGGCGGGCGCGCGGCGAATCGCGTAGGAACACCCTGCGCTCCTGCCCTGTTTGCATGGATGACGTCCAATGAGCACCTTCGATCCGGCGACGGAAGGAGACCGGATGCCGTCTCGCGCCGTTGCGTTCTTTCTCGCGCTCACCTTCCTGATAACCTGGAGTGTGATCGGGTTCTACGTTCTCGCACCGGAACGGGCCTCGGCCTGGTTCGGGGACATCAGCGGATCGCATCCGCTCTTCTTCCTTGCCACGTGGGCGCCGGCGATCGCGGCCTTCGTGCTCGTTCTGGGCTATGCCGGCGTGTCGGGACTGCGCCGCTTCCTGTCGCGGCTTCTGCTCTGGCAGGCGCCGGCGGGATGGGTGGCCTTCGTCCTGATCGTCCTGCCGCTCGTCTTCGTGGCGGGCTCGCTGATCAAGGGCGGCCCGGTGCTGGCGCCGCTGCCGCCCGAGGGCGCGGGCGCTGTCGTGGCCGTGCTGGTCATGATGCTCTTTCTGGGGCCGGTCGAGGAATTGGGATGGCGCGGCGTCCTGCAGCCCCTCTTGCAGCGACACATGGCGCCGATCTGGGCGGGCATGCTGATCGGCGCGATCTGGGGGGTCTGGCACCTTCCGGCCTTCTTCCTCGCGGGCCTCGTCTTCGGCGGCTGGAACTTCCTGCCTTTCTTCGTGGGCAACGTCGTCCTTGCGGTTCTCGCCACGCCGATCCTCAACCGGACCGGCGGCAGCCTGTTGTGGCCGATGCTGTTCCACTGGCAGCTCATCAACCCGTTCTGGCCCGACGCGCAGCCCTGGGACACCTGGATTCTCGCCGCCGTGGCGGTGGTCGTCGTCTGGTGGAACCGCGAGACGATGTTCACCCGCGCGGGCGCGGTGACGGAGGTCGTCCCGGCGGAGCGCGCCGCGTGGCGGGCCGCGGAGTGAGCGCCGTGCGGGCCGCCCTGGCGACGGCCGCGACGATCCTGTCGCTCGCAGCGGGCGGTCCGGCGGAGGCGCAGGGGGACACGCGCTTGGCGACACGGCTGGCGGATACGCTCGAGGCCTTCCGCGGCCGCTACGGCTTCCCCGGCGCCACCGCCGCGATCGCGCAGCCGGACGGAACGGTCACGACCGCGGCGGCGGGCCTCGCGGATGTCGAGGCGGGACGAGACATGACGCCCGGGACACGGATGCTGGCCGCGAGCATCGGCAAGACCTTCGTGGGCGCGCTGGTTCTCGCGCTCGAAAGCGAGGGGCGGCTCGCGCGCGGAGAGCGGCTTGCGGATCACCTGGGCGACCGGCCCTGGTTCGGCGACCTGCCCAACGCCCGAACCATCACCATAGGCCACCTGCTCCGCCACCGGTCCGGGCTGCCGGATCATCCCCACCTGCCGGAGTTCCAGGCCGCGGCGGCGGCGCGGATCGCGGCCGGCGCCCCCGCCTACAGCCCCGAGGATCTGCTGGGCTTCGTCACCGGGGCGGACGCCCTGTTCGACGCGGGCACCGGCTGGGCCTACAGCGACACCGGCTACATCCTGCTGGGGCTCGTGATCGAGGAGGTGACCGGACGGCCCTACTACGACGGTCTGCGGGAGAGGATCCTCGGCCCGCTCGACCTGGACCGCACGATCCCCTCGGACGGGCCCGAGATTCCCGGCATCGCCGTCGGCTATACGGTGCCCGA
This sequence comes from uncultured Rhodobacterales bacterium, assembly GCA_964435755.1. Lineage (GTDB taxonomy): Bacteria > Pseudomonadota > Alphaproteobacteria > Rhodobacterales > Rhodobacteraceae > DAINOF01. The sequence goes on along the minus strand of CAYTBD010000072.1, from coordinate 4,328 downwards.
CAACCCGTTCGGGCTGCCGGTGCGGACGGCCGATGCCGATGGCCGGCTTCTGTGGGATCCCGGCGTGGAGTGGACGGGCGGCGGGCTCGCGTCCACGTCTCGCGATCTCGCGCTCTGGGGGCATCTGCTCTTCGGCGGCCGGGCAATGGCGCCGCCGTATCTCGACCGGCTGCTCGACGGGGGTCCGGTGGCGCCGGACGCGCCCGGCATCCTCTACGGCGCGGGCGTCGCGATCTACGCGGACACGCCGCGCGGTGCGGTCTACGGCCATGGTGGCTGGATCCCCGGCTACGTGTCGAGCCTGCGCCACTATGCCGAGCACGGCGTCACCGTCTCGTTTCAGATCAACACCGACGCGGGCATCGTCGACGACAGCTCCGACCTCGTCCCTGCGCTCGAGGCGGCGCTGGCCGATCTGGCGATCGACGCCGCCCGATGATCGCCCGGCGCGCCCTTCTCCTCGGGATGAGCGCCCTCATCGTGGCGGGCGGCGCCTGGACCGCCGGCGCGTATCGCGCGTCGATGGCGGGCGCGGACGCGCGGCTCGCCCGGCGCAGCCGCGTCCTGGGCACGAGCGCGGGCGCTCTGGAATACGCCGTCGCGGGGCACGGGCCGCCGCTGATGATGATCCACGGCACCGGGGGCGGCTTCGATCAGGGGCTGCTCTTCGCTCACGGGCTGCGCGAGAGCGGCTTCCGGATCGTCGCGCCGTCGCGCTTCGGCTATCTGCGCAGCGCCTTCCCGGACGATGCCTCTCCCGCGCATCAGGCAGACGTTCTGGTGGAGCTTCTCGACCATCTCGGAATCGACCGGCTGCCCGTCGTCGGCGGATCGGCGGGCGCGCTGACCGCGGCCGAGGTCGCCCTGCGGCATCCCGACAGGTGCTCGCACCTCGTCCTGCTCGTCCCGGCGGCGAACCTCACCGGCCGCGACCCGGTTGAGTTCACCGCATTGCAAAGCGCCGCTGTGGATCTGGTTCTCGGCTCCGATTTCCCGTTCTGGGCGCTGTCCACGATGGCGCCCGGGCTGATGATCCGGACGCTTCTGGCGACCGATCCGGCCCTGCTCTCCCAGGTGGCGCCGGCGGAGCGGCGCCGCGCGGAGCTGATCCTCGACGGGCTCATGCCCATCGGCCGCAAGACCGACGGCCTGCGGACCGACGCGGTCTGGGCCGGCACGCCGTCGCCCACGGCGTATGGGGAGATCGCGGTTCCGACACTGGTCCTGTCCTGCGAGGACGACCTTTTCGGCACCGCGGCCACCGCCCGGCTGCTCGCCGATCGCATCCCGGAGGCCCGGTCGACGATCTGGCCCGACGGCGGGCACATCTGGCTCGGCCACGATCGGGACGTGGCGCGGGAGATCACGACCTTCCT
>CAYTBD010000072.1:0-2942 GCA_964435755.1 uncultured Rhodobacterales bacterium | reverse complement strand
GAGAGTAGACCGAAGACACGGCCAAGCCCGAAAGGAGGCCCGAAAATGGCATGGAGAAGGATCGTTCTGACCGGGTTCGGCGGCCCGGAGCACCTCGAGGTGAGGACCGAGGACGCCCTGCCGGATCCCGCAGGCGCACAGGTGCGCATCCGGGTTCTGGTGACGAGCGCCGCCTTCACCGACGTGATGATCCGCAAGGGCAAGTACCCGGACGTGAAGGAGACGCCGCCCTTCACCCCCGGCTACGATCTGGTGGGCGTGGTCGACGCGACGGGCCCCGGGGCGACGCGCTTCGGCCCCGGCGACCGGGTGGCGGACCTGACGACCATCGGCGCCTATGCCGAATACGTCTGCCTGCCGGAGGACCGGCTGACCCCGGTGCCGGAGGGCGTGTCCGACGTGGACGCGCTCGGCATGATCCTGTCGGCGGTCACGCCCTACCAGATGCTTACCCGCGTGGCGAAGGCGCAGGCGGGCCAGAGCCTTCTGATCCATGGCGCGGGCGGCGCGGTGGGCACGGCGATGCTGCAGCTCGCACGGGACGCCGGCATCGCGGCCTTCGGCACCGACATCGCCGCCAAGCACGATCTGATCCGCAGTCTCGGCGCCACGCCCATCGACGCTTCGGCCGACGAGGCGGCGCTGCAGGAGGCGCTGGGCGACGGCGTGGATGTCGTCTTCGATCCGCTCGGCGGCGAAAGCCTGTCGCGCTCGCTCCATGCGCTGAAGCCCGGGGGCATGCTCGTGGCCTTCGGCTTCCAGAACGCGGTGCTGGGGCGCGGCGGGTCGATCCCGATGGATTTCGTGAAGCTGAAGCTCTGGGACTGGCTGCCGAACGGGCGCGCCACCGCCTTCTACTCGATCGGCGCGATGCGCCGGTCGCATCCGGAGTGGTTCCGCGAGGATCTCGCCACCCTGTTCGACATGCTGTCGGAGGGGCGCATCGCGCCGGTGGTGGCCGAGACCCTGCCGCTCGAAGAGGTCCGGCGCGCCCATGAGCGCATCGAAGCCGGCGAGGTCGCCGGCAAGCTGGTGATGCGGGTGACCGAGCCGTGAACCGGAGTTGAACGCGGTCGATGGCTCTAGCGTCCTTCTGCGCCGGGCCGATCCGCCCCGCCCCTCCGCAGCCGCGCGTCCCGCGCGGGCCGCCTGTTGTCACCACCTCAACAAGGTGTGAGAGAAGGGTGCTTCCGCGCTCCGGCTGGTGTAGGTCTGGAGGCCGGAAGAGCAAAAGCCGAGGCACGACATGTCCAGCACCGAACCCGAAGGCGCCGCCGCGGACGGCGGCGCGGAGCGGCCGGCCTACGTGGCGGAGGTCGACGAGACCGCGCTGCAGGCCCGGCTCGACGCGATATTTCCCGGCGGCGTGCCGAACATCTACCGGATGATCCTTCGCAACCCGCGGGTGATGGCCGCACTCGTGTCGATGAAGGAATACCTCGCCGGCGGAGAGCTGACCGAGACCGAGCGCTGTCTCGTCGCGCTCGAAGTCGCCAACTACTGCGAATGCAGCTACTGCATCATCGCGCTCAGCCACTACAGCGTGCACGATCTCGGCCTGTCCAACGACGTCATCGACGCCGCGGCGCAGGGCCGGATGCCCGGCGAAACGCGGCTCGACCTCGTGGTCGGGGCGACGCGCGCGCTGCTGGCCAGCCGGGGCAAGCTGGGCCGGGCGGAACTGGCCGGCTATCACGACCGCGGCCTGTCCTTCCCCGAGATCCTCGAGATCATCGGGGTGATCGGCGAATACACCGTCGCGACCTTCTCCGCCAATCTCGACCGGACGCGAATCGATCCCGAATACCGTCTCGGCTGAGGCTCAGGACGAGAACGGCAGGGTCACGCGGAAGCATGTCCCCTCCGGCCCGGTCTCCGCCACCTCCAGCGCGCCGCCGTGATTGCGGCAGAGCTCGTGGCAGATCCTGAGCCCGAGGCCGCTGCCGCCTTCGGTGCCCGAAACCTGATCCTCCCCGATGCGCGCGGCGACGCTTTGGGGCATCCCGGGCCCGTCATCGCGCACCTCGATGATGGCGCTCTCGTCCTCGTTGCGGCCCGAGATCCGGATGCTCCTCGCGCCCGCGTCGAAGGCGTTGCGCACGAGGTTGAGCAGGATCCGGTAGGTCTGATCGAAATCGGCGTCGAGCAGGACATCCTCCGAAGCCATGCCCTCGAGCGCAGCCGCGCCGCCGTCGGGACCGACGGCGGTCGCCGCCAGTTCCTCGACCACGTCGGCGAGCAGGAAGCGCTCCCGGTCCGGCGCGGGCAGTCCGGCGCGGCCGGCCTGCACCGTCTGGCGACAGAGATCGAGCGCGCGCTCCAGCGCGCGGGCCATGCTCTCCGAACTCAGCCGCACCCGGTCGTCCTCATGCGCGGCGAGCCGGTCGCACATGAGCTGCGCGGTCGCGAGCGTGTTCTTGAGATCGTGGGTGAGCTGGCGCACGGCCGAGCCGAGCTCGGCCAGCTGCCGCTCGCGCTGGTCGCGGATGACGATGAGCACGGCGCCCGCGCCGTCGCAATCCACCACGCGCGCGCGCAGGAGCGCCGGCACGGTCCGTCCGTCGCGGGTGCGGCAGGACAGCTCGTCGGAACTCCACCGCCCCTCGCGCCGGACATTGGCCATGAAGCCCTCGAGCCGGGCGAGCTCGTGAGGATGAATGTCGGCGGGCGTCATCTCCGCCAGTTCTTCGGCGGAGAAGCCCAGCAGCTCCCGCGCCGCGCCGTTCGCGGCGACGAACCGGCCCGATCCCGCATCGATCAGCACGGCGGCATCGAAATTCTCGGCCAGAAGATCGGCGGCCGGATGTCCGGCCGTCACGGTCAGGTTCATCCGTTTACCCCGGGGCTGGTCACGCCATCTCAGGATCCTGTTACCACATCACGGCCGCGCCGTCGCCTCGGGAGAGACCGTCTCGCTCAAAGCTCCGTGAGCGGCGGCCGCC
>CAYTBD010000071.1:0-9412 GCA_964435755.1 uncultured Rhodobacterales bacterium | reverse complement strand
GGAGGTCGTGGCCGTTTCCATCGGCGTGAAGCAGGCGCAGGAGACGCTGCGCACGGCGCTCGCCATGGGGGCCGACCGGGCCATCCTGATCGTGGCCACCGAGGACGTGCACCAGGACATCGAGCCGCTGGCGGTGGCGAAACTTCTCAAGGCCGTCATCGACGCGGAGGCTCCGGGCCTCGTGCTGTGCGGCAAGCAGGCGATCGACAACGACATGAACGCGACGGGCCAGATGCTCGCCGCCCTTCTGGGCTGGTCTCAGGCGACCTTCGCCTCCAAGGTCGAGATCGCCGAGGACGCGGCGCTCGTCACCCGCGAAGTCGATGGCGGACTGCAGACCGTGAAGGTGAGGATGCCGGCGATCGTGACGGTGGACCTGCGACTGAACGAGCCGCGCTACGCCTCGCTCCCGAACATCATGAAGGCGAAGAAGAAGCCGCTCGACGAGAAGACGCCCGCCGACTACGGCGTCGACGTCACGCCGCGGCTCACGGTCGTGAAGACCGAGGAGCCGGCGGCGCGCAAGGCCGGCGTGATGGTGGGGTCGGTCGACGAGCTGGTCGAGAAGCTCAAGAACGAAGCGGGAGTACTCTGATGGCGGTTCTTCTTCTGGCGGAGGTGACCGACGGTCAGCTCAACATGGACGCCACCTCGAAGGCGGTGACGGCTGCGGTCCAGCTGGGCGAGGTGACGGTTCTCTGCGCCGGCGCGTCTGCGGCCGACGCGGCCTCGCAGGCGGCGACGATCGACGGTGTGGCGAAGGTGCTCGTCGCCGAGGATCCCTCGCTCGGGCACCGGCTGGCCGAGCCCACGGCGGCGCTGATCGTCTCGCTCGCCGGCGACTACGGCCACATCGCGGCCCCGGCGACGACCGATGCGAAGAACATCCTGCCGCGTGTCGCGGCGCTTCTGGATGTCATGGTGATCTCGGATGTCTCCCGCATCGTGGACGCCGACACCTTCGAGCGGCCGATCTACGCCGGCAACGCGATCCAGACGGTGACGTCGTCGGACGCCGTGAAGGTGCTGTCGGTGCGGACCTCGACATTCGACGCGGCGGGCACGGGCAACGCCGCCCCCGTCGAAAGCATCGGCGCGGCCGAGAACCCCGGCGTCTCCGAATGGGTCGAGGACAAGGTCGCGGCCACCGATCGCCCCGAACTGACCTCGGCGGGCATCGTCGTCTCGGGCGGCCGCGGCGTGGGCAGCGAGGAGGACTTCCGGATCATCGAGGGCCTGGCCGACAAGCTGGGCGCGGCAGTGGGCGCATCGCGCGCGGCGGTCGACTCGGGCTATGCCCCGAACGACTGGCAGGTCGGCCAGACCGGCAAGGTCGTGGCGCCGGACCTCTACATCGCGGTCGGCATCTCGGGCGCGATCCAGCACCTCGCGGGGATGAAGGATTCAAAGGTCATCGTCGCGATCAACAAGGACGAGGAGGCGCCGATCTTCCAGGTCGCGGACTACGGCCTCGTGGGCGACCTGTTCCAGCTGGTGCCGGAACTGACCGAAAAACTCTGAGCCGGCCAAACCGGAGGGAGAAAGGCCCGCCTGTCACGGCGGGCCTTCGTCGTTCCAGCCCAGCCCGTGAAGGCCGAGGACGAGGGCATGCGCGATCTCCTCGTGCACCGCCGCGTTGGGGACTTCGGCCGCTGCCGGAGCCTCGAGGCCGGAGAAGATCATCCCGAACCGGCCCGCGTTCCGCGCCGACGCGCTTGGGATCGCCTCGACGATCGCCGCGACCTGTGTGCGCAACTCGTCGAGCAGCGCGTCCGTCACGAAGAGCGGGTCGCTCGACCGGTGCAGGTCCGACGGCTGCGAGGGATGGCGGTCGGCGATCCATAGCAGGACCACCGGCGCGTCGATGCCCCGGAGCATCGACGTCATCCGGGCGAGCCATGCAGCCTGGAGTTCGGTCCGCACGGCCCCGAACCGCTCCGCATCGACGTCGTGTAGCGTCTGGATGAGGTGCCGCGTGAAGTGGAAGTCGGTGAAATCGACCTCCGGGTAGAGCATCCGAAGGAGTCGCGAGGCCCGGAGAAACCGGTCGTTGCGCCGCTGGTGCACCGAGTAGTAGCGGTTCCGCAGATTGTGCGCCCCCATGATCTGGACGATCGCGACCTCGGCGCGCGAGCAGGCCGACAGGACGGTCTCGTCCGTCGAGAAGACGTCGACGCCCGCGTTGACGGCGCCGAAGTTCACCACCGGCGTTCCGACCGACGCTTCCACCAGCGCCGCGTACGGCTTTTCCACGAATTTCCCGTATGTCTCCGTTCCGCCCACCACGGCCAAATAGGGAGGATCGAGCCGACGTTGCGGCCCGCGGAACAAGAGCTTCGACGTGCCGTAGCGGCAGGCGCAATAGTCCAGCCCACCTTCGGCAAGGTTGTCATAGGTCATCACCACCCACTCACATGCGAATTTCACCCGAGAACCACTTTCTCAACGGAAGATTTCCAAATCGCTAAGGCTCGATCGGGAGAGATCGCGACGGGGCGCGTTCCGGCTTGCACACGCGCGGCGGCCGCGCATATGGTCGCGCCGGATCAGAAAGGGACAGGTGATGGAGATTTCCCGGATAGGGGTCGTCGGCGCAGGGCAGATGGGCAACGGCATCGCCCACGTCTTGTCTCTGGCCGGCTACGAGGTGCTCCTCAACGACATCAGCCAGGAGGCGATCGACAAGGCGCTGAGCCAGGTGTCCGGCAACATGGACCGGCAGATCAGCCGCGGGAAGATCACCGAGGACGACAAGGCCGCCGCGCTGGGACGCATCCGGCCGACACTGTCGCTCGCCGATCTCGGCCAGACCGACCTCGTGATCGAAGCGGCGACCGAGCGGGAAACCGTCAAGACCGCGATCTTCGAGGATCTGCTGCCGCATCTTCGGCCGCACACCATCCTGACGTCGAACACCTCTTCGATCTCGATCACCCGGCTGGCGTCCCGGACGGACCGGCCGGAGAAGTTCATGGGGTTCCACTTCATGAACCCGGTGCCGGTGATGCAGCTCGTCGAGCTCATACGCGGAATCGCCACCGACGAGGAAACCTATGCCGCGTGTTTCAGCGTCGTCGAGAAGCTGGGCAAGACGGCCGCCATGGCCGAGGATTTTCCCGCCTTCATCGTCAACCGCATCCTGATGCCGATGATCAACGAGGCGGTCTACACGCTCTACGAAGGGGTCGGCAGCGTGAAGTCGATCGACGAGTCGATGAAGCTTGGCGCGAACCACCCCATGGGGCCGCTCGAGCTGGCCGATTTCATCGGGCTCGACACCTGCCTCGCCATCATGAACGTCCTGCACGACGGGCTGGCCGACACGAAATACCGCCCCTGCCCGCTTCTCGTGAAATACGTCGAGGCCGGCTGGCTGGGCCGAAAGACGCAGCGCGGCTTCTACGACTACCGCGGCGAGACGCCCGTCCCGACCCGCTAGGTCCCGAGCGCGAGCGTCCGCGCGCGGAGTTCGGTCATGAAGCCGCGCGTGTTTCCGGACCACCGCGCGATCTCCTCCCTGGCGACAGGCGCGCCGATGACGGGCCTCTGAGGCCTGTTCAGGGCATGGACGACCTCGTGCAGGAGGAGGCCCTGCCGAAGTGTCGCCGATGCGAGATTGGCAAGCTGATACAAGCGGGAATTCTGGCCGGGAAACCGGACCGGCAGCACGCCGGCTCCCGATCGGAGGATCATCTTGGCGGTGAACGGGTTCCACTCCGCCTCGACCGCCGGACCGAACGGACGCTGCGCCGCGGCGACGACGCCAGAGGGGAACAGGACGATCACCCCGCCCATCGCCAGATGATCCATGGCACGGCGGCGCATTTCCAGATTCCGCCCGAGAGCGTCTTCCTCGTGCGGGAAGGGCACCGGGATCATGAATTGGCTCACTTCCTGCACACCCGTCAGGAGCGAGCGCGTCAGGATCTTGTAATCGGTGCGGACCCGGCCGAGCAGTTCGGCCAGAACCATGCCGTCGACGAGCCCGTGAGGGTGGTTGGCGACGACGACGAGAGGGCCGTCGCGCGGAATGCGCGCGATCTCGTCCTCGGGCGTCTCGAGCCGGATCCCCATGATCTCGAGCGCCTGCGCCCAGAAGGCCTGACCCTCCGGCACTCCCATCCTCTCGAATTTCCGGATCAGGCGCAGGAGCGTGAGCTTTCCCGTGACCCACTCCATCGCGCGGATGGTGTTGGCCTTCCTGGGATCGTCGAAGGTGTTGGCATAGGACAGGTTGCGCTTGTCGTACGGAACGTAGTCAGGCAGCCCCTGCAACGTCGGTTCGGAGTAGGTCTCGACCATGCGAGCGGTCTCCACGTCGACGGCCCGCGCGTGTTCCATCAGAAATTCTCGCCGAAACGGTCTGACACCAACGCCTCTATCGCGTCGGCCAGCGCCTCGGCCTCGGGCCCGCTAGTTTCCACCTCAATAGTCGTTCCCTTCGAGGCTGCCAACATAAGAAGGCCCATGATGCTGTCACCCGACGCGGTAAGGCCGTCTTTTGACACCTCGGCGCGCGCGTTATGCTCTTCGACAACCTCGACGAGACGGGCCGAAGCGCGAGCGTGAAGGCCCTTCTCGTTGACGATCCGAAGGACCCGCTTGCAGCCGGCAGTCATCGTCGGCCTACCCCGCGCTCGCATCGAAGCTGTTGATGTACTTGCGCCCGGCCGCGAGCGCGAATCCCACGGCGGCGTCCAGCGCGAGGTGCCGGGACTTGGCGAGCTTGATCAGGAGCGGCAGATTCGCGCCGTAGACGATCCGCCTGTCGGTGGGCCGGCAGGCCCGGAGCGACAGGTTGGAAGGAGATCCGCCGAACATGTCGGTGACCACGACGACCCCGTCGCCGAGGTCGACGCTGTCGGCGGCCGCGCAGATTTCGGCCTGTTTGGCGGCACGGTCGTCATCGGCCGCGATCGAAACGGTGCGCACGGCGTTCTGCTTGCCCACCACGTGTTCGACCGCGGCGAGGTATTCGCGTGCCAGCCCGCCATGTGCCACGATCACGATGCCGATCACTCCGGCCTACCCCGTCTGTTCGAACGGCGCCGACTGGATTGCCTGCCGTTCGAGTTCCCGGTGCCGTATAGACACCTGCCAACCCTTCTCTGCAAGGGCCGCGGCCAGTTTTTCCGAAAGCGCGACCGACCGGTGACGCCCGCCCGTACAGCCGAAAGCAATGGCGAAGTGCGCCTTGCCCTCGTCGAGGTAGGCCGGCAGCAGCATGCCGGCGAGCTCAGCGATCCGGGCGAAGAACGGCGCGAAGCGCGGATCCGCCTCGATGTGGTCACTGACCGCACGGGAGCGTCCGTCGAGCGGACGAAGCGCGGCATCCCAGTGGGGGTTTCTCAGGAAGCGGACATCCAGCACCATGTCGACGCCGCTCGGCAGGCCCCGCTTGTAGGAGAAGGACTGCACCGAAACCGAAAGCAGAGGGCTGTCGCTTCCGTCGTACCAGCGCAGGAGTTCCTCCTTGAGGTCGTGCGGGCTGAGATCGGAGGTGTCGATCAGGATACCGGCACGGCTCCGGATCGGACCCAGCATGTCCATCTCGCGGGCGATTCCGATCTCGGGGCTTTCATCCGGCGCGAGCGGGTGGCGGCGGCGGGTCTCGGAGAAGCGCCGGAGAAGGACATCCTCCCGGCAGTCGAGATAGAGCACCTCCGCCGTGACATTGGGACGACCGGCGAGCCCGTCGACGAGGTCGAGGAAGGCCCCCGTCGAGAAATCGCGGTTCCGCGGATCTATCCCGAGCGCCATCGGCCGGGTGAGCGGCGGACCCTCGAGGAGCCGCGGCAAGAGCGTCAGCGGAAGGTTGTCGATCCCTTCGAAGCCGACGTCCTCGAGCACCTTGATCGCGGTGCCGCGTCCAGCGCCGGACGGGCCGGTCACGAGGACCAGCCGCTGCGATTTCGGGGGCATGCCGGGCACGCCATCGGCGCCTTCTTGATACATCATGTGCTCCCGACCCCGCGAAGGTATACCACGACGGCCGCGGGGAAATGCGCACTCTCCACCTTGTGAAGAAGAGGAAGCGTCATGCCCAGAAGGCAAATCGTCCGAGCCGGAGGGAGCCGGCGGATCTCCGTCTTCGCAAGGTCGATCACGAGCGAGAGGGGCGCGGACTCGAGCGTCTGAGCCGGGAGAAGTCCGATGCCGCGGGCCTCGATCAGCCCCCGAATGGACGCGGGCGCCAAGGCGACGAGCGCGTCGCCGCGTCGGCGCAGCAGCACCCCGTCGTCGGCGACGAGTGTCGCGCCGAGCGCCATGAGCTGAAGCGCCAGCGCGGACTTGCCCGCCCCCGACGGTCCGGTGATGAGCGCGCCCCTGCCGTCGATCGCGACGGCGCTCGCATGCAGGACGAGGTCGGCTGGCTTTGCCGTGTCATCGACGGGGGATGCCGCCGTCGACACCTCGCGGTCAGACGGGCAGACCGACGACGAACCGCGCGCCAAGCGGTTCTGACGTGATGTCGGCATCCGTCGGGCGGATGTTCTCGGCCCAGACAACTCCGCCATGAGCTTCGATGATCTGTTTCGAAATGGCGAGGCCGAGGCCGGAGTTGTTTCCGAACTGACCCGCCGGCCGCTCGGAGTAGAACCGGTTGAAAATCTTGGTGAGCGCCTGTTCGGGAATGCCGGGACCGGTATCCTCGACGACGATCAGCACGCGGTTCTCGCGCTTGCGCGCCCAGACCCTGATCGCGTCGCCGTCCTCGCAGAACGATATCGCGTTCGAGAGCAGGTTCACGAAGACCTGCGCGAGCCGACTTTCGAGGCCGTCGATGATGATCGGCTCGCCCGGGAGATCGGTCATGAACTCGACACCCTTGGAGCGCGCCTCCTCGCCCATGAAGTCCGAGATGTTGTTGATCATCTTGACGAGGTTGAAGGGCTCTTCCTCTTCCTTGACAAGTTCGCTGTCGAGCCGCGAGGCGTTCGAGATGTCCGAGACGAGCCGGTCGAGGCGGCGCACGTCATGCTCGATCACGTCGAGGAGCTTGTCGCGCTGGTCGGGCTTCTGCACGAAGCGCAGCGATCCGATGGCAGAGCGCAGCGAGGCGAGCGGGTTCTTGATCTCGTGGGCCACGTCGGCCGCGAACTGTTCGTTCGCGTCGATGCGGTCGTAGAGCGCAGTGACCATGCCGCGCAAGGCGCCCGAAAGCCGGCCGATCTCGTCCGGCCGCGCGGTCAGGTCGGGAATCCGTACGCGGCCCGGCGCGACCTTGCGGGAATTCCGTTCACGGCCGATCTCGGCCGCGGCGGCAAGGTCGGAGAGCGGGTTCGCGATGGTCGAGGCGAGGACGAGGCTGAGCCCGATCGACACCAGCGTCGCGATGATGAACATCTGCAGGACCTGCTCGCGCTCGTTGCGTACGAGCGTGTCGATCTCGCCTGCGGGACTCGTCACGCCCAAGGCCCCGATGATCCGGTCGCCGCTCATGATCGGGGTCGCGACGGTGAAGATGGTGCTGCCGTCCGCATCGCGACCGGTGCGCACCCGCGTCGTCCCCTCGAGCGCCGGCGAGACAAGCCCCCGGACCAGATCCGCGGTGCCGACCTCGGCGGAGGTGGGGGGGCTGGGCGAAAACACACCCGACAGAGCATCCCAGACGCCGTTCAGGAAGTCGGTGATGAACGTGGTTCGATCGTCGCCCTGCAGCCCGGAGGCAGGCGGGCCGAGGTTCCGCGTTTCGGCTGTGGAGCTCGCGATCAGACGTTCCGAGATGTCGAAGACATGGACGTTGACCGGCGACGACAGATCGAGGTCGGACAATGCCGCCGTCGCTTCGGTGCCGCGGACGACCGGCAGGCTGGCCGCCCCGATTACCGGCAATCGCGCCTCCACGAGGTCCGCGATCAGCCGCGCCTCCACGACGAGACCGCGTTCGCGCTGGAGAACGAGGCTGTCGCGAAAGGGATTGAGGTAGAGAACGCCGGCGACCAGCACGAGGATCGCGAGCAGGTTGAACGTGATGATCTTCCGCGCAAGGGGAGAGCGGTTGATCGCGATCAGGCCACGGCGCTCGCGCTTGGCCCGAAGCTCGCTTTCAACCTTGGCGTCCGGCCCGACCCAGTCCTCTCCGAGAACCACGCCGGCTTGCTTGGCCGGCCTCGACCCGTCCACGTCTATCCCTGGCGATGCGTTCATCTACTCTTCGTTGTAACGGTACCCGATACCGTAGAGGGTCTCGATGGCCGAGAACTCCGGATCCACCATGCGCATCTTCTTGCGCAATCGCTTGATATGGCTGTCGATGGTGCGGTCGTCGACATAGACCTGATCGTCGTAGGCCACATCCATGAGCTGATCCCGGCTCTTGACGAAGCCCGGACGCTGCGCGAGCGCCTGCAGAAGAAGGAACTCCGTGACCGTCAGCGACACGTCCTGTCCCTTCCAGGCGACCGAATGGCGCAGCGGATCCATCGTGAGCTGGCCCCGGACCATGACCTGCGCGGTCTCGCCCTCGCCGGTGCTGTCGCCAGCGATGACCTCCTGACGACGCAGGAGCGCCCGGATCCGCTCGACGAGAAGGCGCTGCGAGAACGGCTTCTTGACGTAATCGTCGGCGCCCATGCGGAGCCCGAGAACCTCGTCGATCTCGTCGTCCTTCGAGGTCAGGAAGATGACCGGCATCGCCGTCTTCTGGCGGACGCGCTGGAGCAGGTCCATTCCGTCCATCCGCGGCATCTTGATGTCGAAGACGGCCATGTCGGGCAGACGCTTGTTGAAGGCATCGAGCGCAGCCTGACCGTCGTTGTAGGTTTCCACCTCGAAGCCTTCGGCCTCGAGCGTCATACTCACCGACGTCAGGATGTTCCTGTCGTCGTCCACCAACGCAATTCTGGACATGCGAGAAGTTCCTTGTCCTGCTCTGTATGCCTTCGTTTTTTCGAGCATATTCCTGTCTTGGGCCTACAGAATCAACAGAAAATGCGAATCACGCGGATTCGCGGCGACCATGTGACCAGAAACCCCTTACCCATGGCTAAACTTGGGCGTGCCAGTGACATGATTGCGCTAATCGCAACAATATCTGCTCCGAAGGGCGACTGTGGCCTTCCTTTTTCAGGTCCCTGAAAAGAAGGGAGCTTTCCGCTCGGCGCTGTGGGCCACCGCGTCCGCCGCGACGCCGGGACCGGCGCGAGCGCCGCCTTCCGTGAAAGGGGGTTGGACGGCAGGGCTGCTGGCGGTCGTGCGCCGGGCCTGGACCTCCAAGCGACAGCAGCCGTGTGGGGCCGGCGCGTTCCTTTCCAATTTCCCGCGGCACTCCTCGTGACATCCGCAAGATGCCAGCGAATTTTTCGGTACGTGGTCTTGCGGCGCAGGTCGGCGGGCAGTAATTAGCGGCCTGCACTGGGGTGTAGCCAAGTGGTAAGGCAGCGGTTTTTGGTACCGTGTACCGTAGGTT